>JAIBAG010000022.1 GCA_019695305.1 bacterium | reverse complement strand
TAGGTTCACTCTGAAAAACAAATGTTTCAGTTAAAGAGCTTAAGTCAACAACACTCATATGCGGATCAACTTCCATCATCATCACATCGGGAAGTGTTGCTATATCGCGCCAGGTCACCTGAATTTTACGCTGTACAGGCAAATAACCATCTTTATTAAAATTAACTACTATCCAACCACCGCCATTTAAGGCCAAATCAAATTGGCCGCTTAAGCGGCTTAGTGTACTGCCAAACTCTGGTTTTTCATGAATGGTTACTGTGACTCCGGCAAGTGGATTACCTTGGGCATCTAAAACCTTACCGCGCACTACACTCACCAAGGAAGGATCAATTGTTTCTACAGCCACATCGGTTTGGATAGGATTGGTGCCGGTGTATAAAAATTCAGTTTCTTCAACGGCAGAAACAGGAATTGTTTCTTCTAATGGAGGCGCTACCTCTTCGGGTTCTGGAGGAACAACCACACCTTCAACACATCTTTCGACGCCCTCATCCACATTCCCATCACAATTATTATCAACAGCATCACAGTTTTCTAAAACAAGAGGGTTGATTTGAGCGTCATAATCATTGCAATCATCCCCATTTAAAACTGTCCCTGCTGGCGCGTTACACGCGCTTACTACTTGTAAATCATCTCCATAGCCATCCTGATCGCCGTCTACATAAAAGTAAGAAGCATCCACCGCATCTTCATCAATCTGCGCATCACAATCATTATCCAGCTCATCACACACTTCACTGGCACCGGGATAAATTTCACTATTGGCATCATCACAATCGCCATCGTTGGGCGAAAAACCATCCCCATCACTATCTGCCGGTGGGCACGCTAAATCACTGCCATTACAATCCTGATCAATCCCATCGCCGCAGATTTCATCGGCCGGAATACAAGGTGGTTCGGCATAAGTTAAAGTACTGTTTGCTCCCACAATTACTTCTTGAGCTTCTATATGTCCTTCAAACTGAACACCGGAATTGAGTGCAATAAGATCATACGCAGAAAAAATGGTTCCTTTAAAAATTACATTATTCCCAAGATAACTATAATTTGTCAGCACCAACTGGTTTAAATAATTAATGGCCTGATTAATACTGGTGTAATTAAAGTAAGGGTCTCGTGTGCGTGTTTGATAAATAACAAATTGATGGGGTAAAACGGACGGGGCCAAAATAACGCGCGAGTTTTGTAAAAACTGAAACGTATCGCCGATAATAAGAGTGCTTTCGGCATCAATAATTAAACGAGCCCCGGTATTAAGCCGCAAACGATTGATATGATAAGTTCCACCTGTTAAATGAAGCTGTCCATTTTTTTGAACCAAAACATCGGTGTATGAACCGGGCGAAAGATTTTGCGTAAGGCCTGCAGCAACAGTAAACGATGTGCCACCCGCTTGATAAGTTTGCGTGGGGATATTTTGCGCAAAATCACCCGATGCCGGATTAATACGCGCTCCATCAATAATGACAGCGGGCTTTACAATAAGCGTTCCATCGTATTCAACATTACCCAAAATATGAGATTCGCGCTGGATTAAAACATCGTTATTAGCAAGAAGATGCTCGTCGACTGTATTAAATGCCCCAACAATAATATCACCGGAGGAACTGAGGCTTCCATCTACAACATGAACATTCTTTTTAAGCCAGGTACCGTTTGTAGAATAAATAAGAGGTGAAGCAAAAAGAAGATTGGGGAAAAGAAAAGCGAGAAACAAAATCCATAAATGACGCATGCTACCTCCAATACATTTCCCCCTTTGCTTATTTTGTAGTGAATGTTTTTTAAGAACACAAATAAAATACGAGAACTATCAAAAATAATTGGGAGGCAGCGCGTTAAAAAGACAAAATGCTGGATATAAAATTATCCAAAAAATCAAATGGGACTTCTTTTACCCATATGCCTAATATCTACGCCCTTCACCATAAAGATAATTTCTTCGGCAATGTTAGTAGCGTGATCGGCAATGCGTTCTAAGTGACGGGCAATTTGCATGCAGCGTGTACCGCGTACAATACTTTCAGGGTCACTTTTCATTTTATCGATAATTTTTTCCTGAACGCTCCACTTCTTTTTATCTACCGTGTCATCCATTTTACAAACATCAACAGCTGCATCGGTATCGCGGTTTACAAAAGCATCCAAAGCCAGCTTCACCATTTTAAGGGTATCATCGGCCATAGCCGGGAAATCGCCCAAAACATCGAGAGGATTATCCTGATTTAAATAACGGATGTGCTTGGCAATACTCTCGGCCAAATCACCCATGCGTTCCAAATCGGAAGCAATGCGGAAACCAATGGTAATAAAACGTAAATCAGACGCTGCCGGCTGGTGCAGAGCTAAAAGCTTAAGACACGCTTCATTGATATCAATTTCAATTTGATTTACGTTGGATTCACGCACTTTTACGGCATCGCAATAAGTAGAATCCCGCTTCTCAAGAGCCTTCATATCGTCCCGAAGCATTTCCTCTACCAAGCTTCCCATGCGAAGAATAAGTTCTTTTAAATGCTGCAAATCTTTTTCGTATTGTTTATCGGTATGGTCCATATTATCCAAACCTCCCTGTGATGTATTCCTCAGTTTTCTTTTCCTGAGGGTTAGTAAAAAGTTTTCCGGTATCGTTATATTCGATCAGTTCACCCAAGAGTAAAAAGGCCGTTCTATCCGAAACGCGTGCTGCCTGTTGCATGCTGTGAGTAACAATGATGATAGTATAATCCTTTTTTAAATCATGAATCAACGCTTCAATTTTGGCTGTTGCAATAGGGTCTAATGCCGAGCATGGCTCGTCCATTAAAACAATTTCGGGCTGGTTGGCAATAGCACGCGCAATACATAAACGCTGCATCTGACCACCCGATAAGCCCAAAGCATTATCGTTTAAGCGATCTTTTACTTCATCCCATAAAGCCGCTGCTCTTAAACTTTTTTCAACGGTTTCATCTAAAAAATCTTTTCTCTTTTCACCGGCTATTCTTAGTCCAAATACTACATTTTCATAAATTGATTTGGGGAAAGGGTTAGATTTTTGAAACACCATCCCAATTCGACGACGCAGAGAAATGACATCGAGATTAGGATTAAAAATACTTTGACCATGAAAATGGATATCGCCGTCGTGACTTGTGCCATCTACTAAATCATTCATGCGGTTAATACTGCGCAAAAGCGTTGATTTGCCGCAACCCGAAGGACCAATTAAAGCCGTCACTTTGCGCGCCCCAATCTGCATGGTTATATTTTTTAGGGTCACTTTGTCGCCGTAAGAAAACGAAAAATCAATCACGTTTAAAATTGGTTCATTAGAAGGCACTGCTGGCATATTTCCTCCGTAACTTTTCACGAATATAAATGGCCCCGATATTTAAACAGACAACGGTGGCAATTAAAAAAAGTGTAGTTGCAAACACCATGGGCTGTACCGCCTCGGAATCGGGAGATTGAAAACCCAAATCGTAGATATGAAAACCCAAATGCATAAATTTTTGATCGAAATGAAAATAGGGGAAAATACCGTTGATGGGTAATGTAGGTGCAAGTTTTACTACCCCCACAAGCATAAGAGGAGCAACCTCACCTGCCCCACGGGCCATTGCTAAAATCATCCCTGTTAAAATACCAGGGGCCGATGCCGGCAAAATAACGCGTGCAATCGTTTGCCACTTAGAAGCCCCGCAACCAAAGCTCGCTTCACGTAATGGCTGTCCCACACCCGATAAGGCTTCCTCGGTAGCAACAATAACAACTGGCAATGTTAATAGAGCAAGTGTTAAAGACGACCACAACATACCACCAGTTCCAAAAGTGGGTGTTGGCAGTTTTTCCCAAAAAAACAATTCATCAATAGAAGATCCCACCGTATACACAAAAAAGCCCAACCCAAAAACACCAAATACAATAGACGGTACACCGGCCAGATTATTAACAGCAATTCTAACCAAACGTAAAAAGAAGCCCTGTTTGGCATATTCTTTAAGATAAATAGCCGCCATCACTCCAAAGGGTGTTGTAAAAATACACATGAGGAGCGTCATCACAAAAGTTCCAAAGAGAGCCGGAAAGATACCGCCTTCGGTATTGGCCTCACGCGGGTCTTCGGTTAAAAAATGCCAGCCATTTTGAACAAACAGGATACCTTTGGAAAAAATACCTAATTGATTAGGATAGTAGTAATGCAAAACCTGCCCCATGTTTAAACTAACAGACTCTCCCGAAACAAGTTTTATTGTAAGTTTGTTTTCGTTTTGTTTGGCACGTAATTCACGGGCCTTATCAGCCAACTTTTTATAATCGGCATTGAGTTCAAGCTCATTTTTTTCAAAATCTTTTATTTTAAATAGCACTTCCGGATTACTGGCTGCCTTTTCTTCAACAACCTTCTTTTTAGAACGGATTTTCTCTAGTTCAGTATTGATGGCACCAATCTTAATTTTTTCAATATCACGGATTTCATCCCAACGGTCATTTACTTCATCGGTAAGATCCGATAATTTATCTTCAAAATTTTGCGCCGACACCAAAATTTCATCGCCGTTTATTAAATTAATTTTTTGAGGATAGCCCAAAGCATTCCCATATTCCAGACGTTCTATTTTGATAATTCCTGCCGGTTTTTCCTTTTTTACAATATCGTTTTGATCGATATAAACAAAACTTTCACCATAAGTATCTTTATTGCCCGTATAAAATTGAATTTCTTTTTCGGGCTTTTCTACACCTTCAGTTTGAATTCGTTTTTCACGATCACGCGTAATTTCGCCACCAATAATATTACCAGACCGAAAACTTGATCCTTCCTTAAGAGTAGCTACCACAACATCACGTGGCCAAAACGATTGCATGCCTTTTACAAAAACAAGAGCCAAAAGAAGCGTCACCATCACAATACCCACTACAAGACCAAGCCCTGTAAACCAAACCAGAGGCTCACCCGGTGATCGAATTGATTTTAATTTTTTACTATCAACCATACGCGCTATTAAAAAAATTAAAGCATTTTATACTTTTTTCTAATAATTTGCCGCATCACATCGGCAATTGTGTTCACCACAAAAGTCATTATAAACAAAACAAAGGCTCCTAAATATAAGGTACGATACAAAGTACCCTGAAAAGGCGCTTCGGGTAGTTCTACAGCTAAATTAGCCGATAGAGTCCGCATGCCCGAAAAAATATTCCAATCCATAATGGGTGTATTGCCTGTGGCCATAAGCACAATCATGGTTTCACCCACAGCCCGTCCAAAACCAATCATAATGGCCGAAAAAATTCCTGCCGAAGCTGCAGGCAGCACAACTTTCCAGGCCGTTTGCCAACGGCTTGCACCGCATGCCAGAGAAGCAGAACGCAGTGAACGCGGCACATTACTTAAAGAATCGTCGGTAATCGTAAAAATAAGCGGAATAACCGCAAAGCCCATAATAAAACCAACAACAAGGCTATTACGCTGCTCAAAAGTAAGGCCTGTAACCTCTACCCACCATTTTCTAAAATCGGCTATTTTTTCTCCGGTGTGGGCATCGTGTACATAAAAAATAAGATGTTCTAAAACAGGGCCCAAATTCCACGCAATAATACCACCTATAATCACGACCGGGATTAACAGAAAAACTTCATTTCCTTGTTTAAGCCACGATCTTTTTTCAACAGGCAGTTTAGACCAAAAATATCCCCAGCCCATGGCAATAAAAGGTAACAATAAAACCACCATCACAAGCGACGGCACCCTCGCTTCTACAAGGGGCGCTAACCACAAGGCAGCCAAAAAGCCCAAAATAACAGATGGAAGTGAGGCCATAATTTCAAGAGTGGGTTTTATAAATGCTCTAAAACGGGGATGTAGAAATTCGGAGGTATAAACGGCAGCCAAAAGCGCAATGGGAACGGCAAAAAGAAGCGCATAAAAAGTCCCTTTTAAAGTACCCACAATTAAAGGTACTAACGAAAGCTTTGCTTCAAACGAATCACTACCTCCCGAAGATTGCCACGTATATCCAGGTTCGTTGGCTCCTTCGTACCATATTTTTCCAAAAAATGCTCTCCATCCACCTTCAGGATGAGGATCTTTTAGGCGGTACACCGTTAACACACTTTTATCATCTAGCATCAGAAGTTTGTCATATTTAGTGGATAATGAAGCTATTTTTACTTTTCTGTCAGGAATATATTTTTCAAGCCTAATCTGTTCAGTTGTTGCGTAACGAAGCGAGAGATGATGCTCCCCCGATAACAAAAGTGCTTTATTACGCAAACTTTTAGAAAAAGAAGTAAACAACGATGGTAGCTTATCAAAATTTTTGGTTTGCACAAAAAGGCGCTTATTTTCTCCTTTGGGAATTAAAAGAGAATAGATTACATGAGAGCCATCTTCAGATACAAATGACAATGAAACACCTCCTAAAATAAATTCCATCGAACTCACGGCACGCTGACTTTGATTTTCAAACGGAACAAATTTTTGGATAAGTGAAAAGGAATGATCATTTTTCTGAAAATAAAAAACATGCCCCTCTTTTGTAAGAATCACCAAAATATCACCTGTAGCGCTAAGCCTAATTTTATCGGGTGTTCCTTCAAGATTTGCCGTTAAATTATCATGCGAAGCCACTTCAAGCTCACCCTCCGACATAAGACTTTGTGAGCGGCTTAAATTAACAGTTTCAACACTAATAGAACCATTTTGTTTAGATATAAAAGCCACGGTGGGCTCATCGCTACTCCAACCAAAAGACAAATCGACAATATCCTGACTTAAAATTCCTCCCATGGGATAAAGCGCAGAATAGTCAACACTACTTATAATACTGCGTTTTTCACCGTTGTATTGGGCTTCGTAGATAATTTTACTAATAAAAAACTCGCCAGTGGAAGTAAGATGTAAAAACGACTGACTCTCATTATCGTAAGAAGTTTTAATAATATTACCTGTAAAGCCTTCGGGGGCCAAAACCTTTGAAGTAACCTTTCCTGTCTCGCTATCTAAAAATAGAATTTTATTTAGCCCCACCAATAAAAAAGGCTTTTCTCCCCATTCGTCGGCACCCAGTGTTGTGTAAGAGGCTTGAGGAAGAGTATAAGAATATAAACGCTTAATAGATGCGCCTTTAAAAAGAGGTAAAATCTGGAAAAAAATAAAAAGAAAAATTCCAAGAACGGCGGCAATAAGGCCTAAACCACCCACTTTGATAAAATGCGACATGAACCGATCAATTAAGATAACTTTTTTAGAGGGGGTGAATCGGTTTTGTTGCATAGTTATACCCTTTTTAGCCATAAAACCGAAATATCCAAGAAAAAAATTCATTTCATGTTAGCTGCAAAAGTAGGGGTAAAAAGCAAATTCCCACGGGCCTTTATAAGGCCCGTGGGAACTAAATAAAAGGAGAAAAACAAGCTTATTTAAGCTTGGTCATTTCTTTTTCTACAATGGAAGCCGGCAAAGCATAATAACCATCTTTTATGGTGATTTCCTGCCCTTGTTTAGACAAGGTGTATTTTAAGAATTCTTTTATTAACACATCCATTGAACCTGTAGGTTTCTTGTTGAAGTAAACATACAAGAAACGAGAGATTCCATAGCTGCCATTTAAAGCTGTGGTGCTGCTAGGCTCTACACAACCTTTACCGGCATCAATTTTAATGGCCTTTACATCAGAAGTTTTATAACCAATGCCCGAGTAACCAATGCCACCCAAGTCGCTGGCTACACCTTGCACAACGGAGGAAGAGCCCGGTTGTTCTTTAACGGTTGGCTTATAATCGCCTTTGCTTAAAACATGTTCTTTAAAGTAACCGTAGGTACCCGAAGCAGAGTTACGGCCATAAAGAGAAATAGGCTTATCTTTCCAAACGCCGGTCGCACCTACATCACCCCATTTTTCGGCAGGTTGTCCACCTCTTTTATAGGTAGACGAAAAAATGGAATCAACCTGGGTTAAGGTTAAACATTCGATCGGATTATCTTTATTAACAAAAACACCTAAAGAATCCACAGCCACCTTAATCTCGGTTGGCTTATAACCAAACTTATTGGAAAATTGATCCATTTCGGTGGATTTCATTTCGCGGCTCATGGGTCCTAATTGGGAAGTCCCTTCAATTAAAGCAGGGGGAGCAGTAGAAGAACCCTTTCCTTCAATTTGAATATTCACATTGGGATAAACGGCTTTAAAGCCTTCGGCCCAAAAAGTCATAAGATTATTGAGCGAGTCAGAACCAACACTGTTTAAATTGCCCGAAACACCCGATACACTGGCGTAAGGAGCAATAGCAGCATCCACAGAAGAAGTCTCGGCTTGAACACCCCCCGCAAGGGTTAATCCCAGAACCAGACACGCTGCTTTAAGATTATTTTTTATCATAGTTACCTCGGTAGTTATTAAAAGTTTAACAGAACACGGAAGATTTTAATCTTCCGTGTTCTGTCTTCAATACTATTTAAGCATTAAAAGAACAACTGTAACTGCGCACGTACCCGATGATCAGTCTGATCCTGGTGGAAACCGGGATTAAAACTGGTAAACATCGATTTAGCTTGATTAGTACCATTATGTACTAACGCGCTATTGATCAACATACCATAGTCAGCAGTAAGCTTTAAGTTATGGCCTCTAAAATAATAATTGACGGCACCGCCAGCTTCGTAACCATTGGTCACGCCTGTGGCTTTAGGAATAACACCGGCAAAACGGCCCACCACTTCAAATTTTTCAGGGATAATGAAGTAGCCTGCTTGACCACTAAATCCCAAAAGGGTGGCATCAGCGTCTGTGTCACGAGCAAAGTAGCCAGCTCCAAATGCCGAAAAGTTTTTATACATGTACGCAATATCACCGGTTGTTGCGATAATTTTATCGCCACCACCGTTTGAATCGGCTGCATTGTAATCAACAGCAGCGCCCACGGCTAACTGGTGATCTTCGGGGTGTTTTACCGCACCAAAGGTGTAACCATGATTACCTAAGATGTTATACACCACACGGCCACCAAACAGGAAATCGTTGTTCTGATTGGTTTTATTGCGGTTTAAACCTTCGTTGGTCATGAATACGCCGTATTCCAATTTCTTTTCAAAAGCCTTACCGTGAATCCACACACCCATATCACGTTCGTGGGTGAACACTTCGTTGGCAATGGTGTAACCGATAAACTGCTGTTCGGTATCACTGGTTAACTCTTCACGGTTAAAGAGGGGTTTAGCCTGCCCTACCATGATGTTAAGCTGTTCGTTATATTTATAGTTTAAGTAAGCATCGCGTAAGCTGTTCACAAAAGCGTCATTGTCTTTTACCGCGTTATCCCGACCACCAATAGCTTCATATTGAAACTTATAGGTCAAATCTTCCGTGAAGGCATTACCGCTAAAAATCAAACGAGCACGTCTGATTTGAAAAGTATTGGTATCTTCCCCGCCTTCGATGGATAAGAATTGATATTGAGGTTGTAAGTGAACGTTGAATTTCAATTTAAATTCACCGTCACAGGTTTTTAAATAAAATCCCTTGTCATACCCTACTTTATCGCAGGCCGGTGGAGTGCCATTGGCATGGGCCTTACCTGCGATGCCTGCCAGTAATACCAGCAAGACTAACATTTTTAATGTTTGTTTCATTTCATTCTCCTTAGAGCCTGTTCGTCTGCCGCAGGTAGATGTTACAGGCTCTTATCCCCGAAGCCCGGAGGGCGGAGCGGGATAAGATTCCATCTGTCGACAGATTCAGGCTTTTCTTGTCAATTAGGTTTTACGGCCCCCTGGCCGTAAAATTAAACAGGATTCGGTGGCGAATTTTCCGTTTAACTTGTGTGACGAAATAGAATGAAGAGGAGAATTTAAGATGACATCTTTGTGACAAGTTTGTGACACTACCTGAAGAAGTTCACAAAGGGAGGGTAAAGTAAAAACGTGTTCCTTGGGAAATAACACTATCAACCCCTACGCTCCCCCCAAGACGGGTAACCAGGTGTTTTACAATGGAAAGCCCCAGGCCCGTTCCTTCAATCTGACGGCTTCTAGCCTTATCTACCCTAAAGAAACGCTCAAAAACCCGCTCGGCATCCTCCTTGGGAATACCCATACCAGTATCGCTGACCCCGATTTCAATATAACCATCTTTTTGATGGCTTGTAATTGTTAAAGAGCCCTCTTCGCGGTTATACTTGATCCCATTATCAATAAGGTTACCCAAAATCTGGCGTAAACTTTGAGGATCGGTGTGAAGGTGAGAAACAGTATTATCCAGGGAAAGCTTAAAAGTAATTTTACGCTGCGCCGCTTTTTCCTTATATAGTTGCAGCAAATCTTCCATAAATTTTTTAAGTTCAATTTTTTGTATATGGTATTCGTCTTTGCCCGATTCAATTCGGGATAATTCCAAAATATCATCCACCAATTCTTTAAGATGATTGGCATTGCGGACAATTTTATCCATGAATGACAGGCGGGTTTTTTCATCTTGATGAGCCCCATCCTGCAAAGTTTCAGCATAGCCTAAAATACTGGTAAGCGGGGTTTTAAGTTCGTGTGATACATTGGCCACAAATTCGCGTCTCATATTTTCCAGTTTTTGATGTTCCGATACATCGTAAAGAACCATCACAACGCCCGGTTGTTCATTATCGGCAAGCAAGGGAGATACATGCACAACAAACACATAATCTCTTTTATGAATGGTTAAATTTACTTCTTCCTGATGATAATTACCCGAAACTAAAGTTTTATCTATAAGGCCTTCCAAAACAGGATAACGGATAGATTCAATAAGACTTTTATTGTGATAGTTTTCGGGGGCACCAAGCATCCGGATACCAGCCGGGTTCATCAGTAAAATTCTTTTTGCTGTGTCTACCACCACCACCCCTTCCATCATGGCATTCAGTACAGTTAAAAGACGATTTTTTTCTGCTGAAATAGAATGCTTTTGTTCATCCAAACGGCGGGCCATTTCGTTGATAGAATCTATCATTTCTCCCAATTCATCATCGTTTGTTTTTATAAGCCGTTCGGTAAAATCACCTTTTGAAATCTGACGCGACACACGCGTCATATTTTTAAGAAGAGAACTCATGGATCGCGAAAGAAAAAATGCCAGAATACCCACTAAAACAAAGGATACACAGTAAGAAAATAGAACCATCCCCTTCATTTGAAGGAGCGTTTCATCAACACTATCCATAGAGCGAGCAAGACGAATATAGCCATGGTCAGTTTTAAGAGCCACATACAACATATTCATTTTTGCAGTTTCGGAATAACGCATCGAAAAACCATAGGGCATGGAAAGTGATTCTTTTATTTCGGGACGTAAAATATGATTTTCAAGCGCAGAAAGTTTATCTGTATCAACAAAACTATCGCCAATAACTCTCCCTTCCTTATCAACAACCGTGAGTCTTGCTTTCATATTGAAAGCCATTTTATCAACCCAGGCATCCATAAAACTTTCATTCCAATTTTCTGGAGGGATATCCTTAATGAGCGAATTAATTAAATTCAACTCTTCTAAAAGACTTTCTTTTTCCTGATTAATAATAAGTTGCTTAAAACGAGGAGAAACGAAGATACCAAACAACAAAAGACTTGTGAGGATTACAAGAACAAAGGCCAAAAAGAGTTTAGTGTGAATTTTAAGTTTCACGGTTTCTCTTTAAACTTATAGCCTACCCCACGGATGGTTTCAATATAATCTCCAGCAGAAAGAAGTTTTTGGCGCAAACGTTTAATATGGGTATCTACCGTGCGTGTAGTCAGTTCGGCATCATAGCCCCAAACTTTATCGAGCAAAACATCACGGGTGGCCACACGCCCCTTGTTTGCCAGTAAAAACTCAAGAAGCCTAAATTCAACAGCGGTCAGTTTAACATCTGTTTTACCAACCAAAACTTCAAATTTATCAGGATCGACCTTAAGGTTACCAAAGGAATAAGTTACAGAAGAATTGAGAGGAACCTTTTTCTTTTTAACACGTCTTAACAAGGCTTTCGACCGCAACATCAGCTCACGTGGGCTAAAGGGCTTGGTCATGTAGTCTTCAGCACCCACTTCAAAACCCACTACTTTATCAATCTCTTCGCCTTTAGCCGTAAGAATAATCACCGGGATATTTTGAGTATCTTCCTCACTCTTTAAAACCCGGCACACATTAATACCTCCCATATCAGGAAGCATAAGGTCTAATATAATGAGATCAGGAAGCCACTTTTTAGCTTTCTTTAGGCCCTCAAGCCCGCTGCCTATAGCAGCTACTTCAAAATGTTCCTGCTTGAAATTATATTCGAGCATCTCGGCAATATCTTTGTCATCTTCAATAATCAGTATTTTCATGGTTTTCCTAGATAGTTACTCAAGGTGACATCTGTGTGTCAATTTCGTTAAATTACTAAGAAGTTCACAAAAGTATAGCCTTAAATTCGGCCTCATCCAGCGTTTTTACCCCCAATTTTTGCGCGTCCGTATACTTGGAACCGGGGTTTTCTCCCACCACCACATAGTGGGTTTTCTTGCTCACCGAGCCTGTCACCTTACCACCACGAGCTTCAATTTCCTTTTTAGCATCATTACGGGAGAACCCTTGTAATTCACCTGTCAGCACAAAAGTTTGCCCCTCGAGGGTGCGGGATTTTATTTTTGATTCGTAAAACGGCATGACTCCACGCTCAAAAAAGAGCTGTATCAATTTTTTGTTACGCGGCGTTGCTAAAAAATCAACAATGTTCTGAGCCACAATAGGGCCAATACCGCTAATATTTTGGATCTCCTCTAAAGAAGCACCTGACAATTTATCTATTGTTCCAAAATTTTCAGCTAAAAGAGATGCCGTCTCCTCACCCACATTCCGTATACCTAAAGCATAGATAAAACGGTTTAAAGAACGCCTCTTGCTCTCGGCAATACCGGCAAGAAGATTATCTGCTTTTTTATCTTTAAATCCTTCAAGGGTAAGCAATTGTTCTTTTGTAAGGAGATAAAGATCCGCCGCCGATTCAACCATTTTTTGTCTTACCAATAAATCGACTGTTTCTTTACCTAGCCCTTCAATGTCCATCGCATTTTTAGAAGCATAATGAATGATGGACCATTTAAGCTGCGCCAAGCATGTGTAACCACCGCTACACAAATAAAAGGCGCCTTCTTGTGTTACTTTCGATGCACACACTGGGCATACTGAGGGCATTGTAAAAACAGGGGCATCAGGATTTTTTCTTTTTAATACCTCTACCACTTCAGGAATCACATCTCCGGCTCGTGCTACCTTAACCGTATCACCAGCGCGTACTCCCAACTTATTGATAATATCCAGATTATGAAGAGAAGCGCGAGAAACCGTCACCCCACCCACATCTACCGGTTTAAGAAGAGCTACGGGCGTTAAGGTTCCCTGACGTCCTACCTGGAGTACAATATCAAAAAGCTCTGTGACACTTTGACGAGGTTCAAATTTATACGCAAAAGCAAAACGGGGTGAACGGCTTTTATAGCCCAAATGTTTTTGAAGAGCGATATCGTCTACCTTCACCACAATACCATCAATTTCAAAATCCAAATCATCCCGCTTTTCATCCAACTCTTTATGAAATTCTTTTACTTCATCAAGCGACGCACAAGTACGCACTAAATCGGTTACTTTAAAACCCCAGTTCTTGAGAGCTTGAATGGTACCACTTTGAGTTTTAGGCAAAGTTCCCGTTGTATGGATAATATCGTAAAAATAAGCATCGAGTGGACGCGAGGCTGTGAGCGATGAATCAAGCTGGCGAAGCGATCCGCTTGCCGCATTACGAGGATTAGCAAAGGGTTCGTCGCCCTCCTCTACTAATTTTTTATTGAGTTTTTCAAAACCCTGAATAGGAAGCAAAACTTCTGCTTTTACTGAAAGTATATCTGGAGGATTTTTATCGTTAATTTTAAGTGGTATAGAACGAATAGTTTTCACGTTCTCGGTAACATCTTCACCCCACTCTCCATCGCCTCTTGTTCCGGCATTTTTAAAAATTCCCTTTTCGTAAATAATCTCTAGCGACAAGCCATCAAATTTGGGTTCAGCCAGGTATGTAATCGATTCTCGTTCGCTCTCTTTTTTCATCCGGGCTTCAAAGGCTTCCACCTCGGATATTTCAAACAAAGAATCCAAACTTAAAAGTGGGACTTTATGATGAAATTTTTTAAAGCCTTCTAGTGGTTTTCCAGCAACACGCTGTGTAGGTGAATCGGGCGTAACAAATTGAGGATGCGCTTCCTCGAGGGCTTTTAATTCTTTATAAAGTTTGTCGTACTCAGCATCGGCAATGGAAGGTTTATCCAGTACGTAATAGGAATAATCATGCTGGGATATTTGGTGACGTAGTTCTTCCAGACGCTTGATGATAGTGGGAAACATAAATTGTTATTGGCATAACAAAAGCTTCAAATCAATCAGATACAAATAAAAAAGGCGCCCATTGGGGCGCCTTTTTTATTTCAATACATTAAAAGCTTACTCTTTTTTAAGAAGAGTAATTTCCACACGACGGTTTTGCTGACGACCGTCTGGATTATCTTTTCCATCCGTTGTTTCATTAGGAGCAACGGGTTCGTTTTCACCAAAAGTGGAAACAATGATTTTGTCGCTAGGTACGCCTTTGGCCACTAAGGCCTTGGCTACTGCTTTAGCACGACGAATCGACAAGTTGTCGTTATAGGCATTGGAACCTTTAGAATCGGTATGACCAGCAACCGAGAGCTTCACATAAACATCTTTATGAGCCTTCCAGTAGTTGGCAATACGATCAATATTGGTATCGTATTCAGGATAATACTGATCACGATCAAACGGGAACAATACTTTTTCTTTAATAGCTGCAGCTGGTTTCTTTTTATGTTTGCCAAAAGAATAAGAAATGCTGGTAAATCCGCGGAAATCGGGAGAACCATAACCACCGGTAATACCGCGGCTAGCTCCTACGTTTAACACCAAACTTTCATCCATCCATTTCTTTTGGATAACACCCAAGGCTTCCACGGGTGTGGTAATTTCTTCACTGTAAAATTCCTTGTACTTGGTTGATCCTTTTACTTCCGCAATAATGTTCCAGTCATGTTCTTTGGAAAGAGGACGCTGATAACCCACACCGTAGGTCATCTCGTGATTAATTCCCAAGTTAGAAATAGCTTCTTTATCACGAAAATTGGTGCCTAAGTTAGCATACAAACGATTATCGCCAAATTTCCAGTCACCAGCTAAAGTAGCACCACCGCTTAAGCCGTCATCACCAATATAGTTAGTGCCATAACCGCTGGGAATTTTTACTTCGGGAATAAGAGCTAAACCCAAATGACTTGCTGTTTGCTCGGCATCCCAGATACGGATAGGTAGGTTTACCACAATATCACCCATTCCACCAAAACCCTGATCACGGTTTGCAATAAATACAGGGGCAACATTGGTATATAAATGAACAGGTACGTCTACGTTAATATTGAGCCAGTCGGCTAAGCCATATCCAACTAATATATCGCTGGTCATAACGCCATCAACCAAGCCACGCACGCGGTTAGTAACGGCACTACCTACTTCCAGAGGGTTAACCACGTAATTTAAACCCAAGCCATAAGTAAATCGACCTTTAGGGAGTAAATCGGAAGTATAAAGAGTGTAACCTTCTACCTGACCCGTACCAGGACGAAATGTTTGCACATTCAAAGCCTGTGCACTGGAAGAAACAAGAACTAAAGCAAAAAACAGCAAATATATTTTTTTCATAGAAGCCTCACATAATTATTAAATGGGAAAACAAAAGACTGGATGGGTATGTATAAAAGATGCTCCACTTTGGCAACTGTTTATTTAGTATCTGACAAAGAAAATTGTGCCTTTTTTGCACAATTTTCTTTGATTAGAGACTTATCCCGCCTTATTGGGATTATGTTTTCTTGCGAAATACAACCTTTAGTGGCACCCGGTGAAAATCGAATATTTCACGGAGTTTATTGATAAAGTAACGACGATAAGAAAAATGAATTTGAGCGGGCCTGTCGGAAAAAACTAAAAAAGTGGGAGGCTTGACTGCTTTTTGGGTAATATACAGTAAATTGACATCATGACCATGATAAACAGGCATAACATGTTGTTTTATAATATTATGTAGGGCATTATTGAGAGCCGAGGTTGAAATATTTTTAGTATATTCATCATACACTGACCCTACGGTTTGAAAAAGCTTATCAAGTCCATAACCTGTTTGGGCCGAAATAACAATTGAGGGAATAAAATCGGCAAAGCGAAATTTACGGCTTAATACACTTAATATTTCCTCTTTGGTTGTTTGTTTTTGAGCCAAATCCCACTTGTTAATAAGAACAATGAGCGCTTTCCCCTGCTTTAAAGCCTCTCCGGCAATATGAGCATCCTGCTCTCCAATACCGGAAACCGCATCCACTACTAAAAGCACCACATCGGCTTTTTCAATAGTATCCAGCGCCTTGATAACCGAATATTTTTCAATTTTGTCGTCTATGCGCCCTCGCCGTCTAATGCCCGCCGTATCCACAATTGTAAAAATACGGTCATCTTTTTTAAGGGTAGCAGAAATTGGGTCACGGGTAGTGCCAGGCGTATCATCTGTAACGGCCCTGTCTTCCCCCAGCATACGGTTAAGCAAGGTGGATTTACCCGCATTAGGCCTACCCACCAGCGCCAATTTGATTGTACCCTCAGGAAGAACTTCGGGTTCAGGCTGCTTAAGGGCTTTAATTTGAGAAACCAGCTCGTCTAAAAACTCGGAAATACCACGCCCTGTTTCGGCCGAAATGGGCATCATGGGTTTAATACCTATTTTATAAAATTCGGAAAAAAGAGCTTCGGTTGATTCGGTATCTACCTTGTTCACTACAATAATTTTTGGTTTTTTGGTTTTACGCGCAAGCTTAATCCACTCTTCATCGGCAGGCGTCATACCACTTCTGACATCCAGAACAAACAACACCACATCGGCCATTTCTAGGGCACTAAAAGCTTTTTCGGTAACTTTTTGTTGAATTTTATCCGGGCTATTTAGCTCTAGTCCACCGGCATCAATTAAACCAAAAGTAACTCCTGTCCAATCTACACGCTCAATATGTAAATCACGTGTAAGCCCAGGCTCATCATACACCAGCGCCTTGCGGTACCCTACCAGCCGGTTAAATAAAGACGACTTGCCCACATTAGGGCGTCCAATGAGCGCCACCAAGGGGCGATATGAAGCGTAAAAATCAGTCATGGATTTTTTTTGGTTATAATTTCGCTGGCCTTATACTTGGCCTGAGCTTGTTTAGTGAGGGTACCGGCAAACTTTTTTTGCAATTCCTCAAATTCTTTCTGATCACTCTCTATATCTTTTTTAACACTTTCACTTAATATATCTCGCGTTTTCGCATTAAGATAACGCCTGTCTCTAAAGCGCATCCAGGCTAAAACAGCCGTGGCTATAACAACTATCACAATAAAAAGATAGAACATAATCACCCTTAGCTAGCCGGAATTTCGGGCTCTATAACGGCCATAAGAGCCTTCTGAATGCCCGTAATTTTGGCCTTTGATGTAATTTTATGTCCAAAAATATCCTTCACATAAAAGACATCGGTTGCCTGCTCTACTTTGGTTGAAATTTTAGAAACCTCTACATAACAACCCTGATCGTAAAGAGTGCGACTGATATCGTACAGAAGGCCCAAACGGTCGTGTGCATAAATATCGATTACCGTGGAATATGCCGATACATCGTTGTCTACCACCACCTTCGTTTTAGCCTTTTGCACCTGTTTCTTCTTGAGATAATCGGGGATATTGCGTTTTTCAAGCAGGCTTTCTACTTTCACACGGCCACTAATAACCTCACCCAGACTTAATTTTACCTCTTTAAAAAGAGTATCGTTGTGAATCATCCCCCCTTTCTCATCGGTAATTTTAAGAATAATGAGTAAATGTCCATCCCGTGTGGGAAAAATATCGGCCCTTAAAATATTGATGGAATAAGCAAGCATTACACCTGTAACCAAATAAAAAACTTTAGGTGAATTTAGCGAATCTATTAATATTTCGTTTACGCCTTCCTCTTTAATAGGAATTTGTTTTACTGTAACTTCATCTTTTAACTCATCATTAAACAGTAAAAAATGCTTGATGGCCTCATCCGGCGTATGAATAACAAAATAACGAGGCGGCATCTGGTCTAAGAAATAATCCACTTTTAAAACAGGATAATGCACTAAAAGAGCTTCTCTTAATCTTTCTTTTCCCTGACTCACATGCAAACGTGAACTTTCCGGCGAAAAATCTCCTTTTAGAAGCACCTCGCGCGTTTTACGATATAGTTTTTCTAAGAGAGTTCCCTTCCAATCAGTCCAGGCTTCAGGACCCACGGCACGAATATCGCCCCAGGTAAGAAGAAAAAGCATGTTGAGATTATCCAATGTGCCCATGGAACGCGCAAAATTAATAATTAGATCTGGGTCTTCTATATCGCGGCGTTGAGATAAATGAGGCATGAGAAGATGCGATGTAATTAAAAAGTCGATCGCCTTCTTTTCTTCGTCGCTATAGTTAATACGGTCGGTAATTTTTTTGGCAATTTCTGCACCCTTTACCGAATGATTCCCGCCTTCGCCCTTACCAATATCGTGTAAAAAAAGCCCCAATGTAAGCAGTTCTGGCTGCTGCACTTCTTTTAAAATTTCCAGAAAAAAATCAAATTTACCGGCATAATCTCCAGCCACAAGCTTGGAAAGCTCATTCACAGCAAAAATTGAATGAGTGTCGATGGTATAAATATGATAAATATCGTGCTGTACACGGCAACGCAGCTTTTTAAATTCGGGCATCCATTCGTCTAAAAATTGAACATCATGCATTTCAAAAAAAGTAAGTCCCAAATTTTTGTACGAGTTGAGTAACTTGCGAAACGCCTCAATATTATCGGGGTTGGTTCTAAAGGCATTATCAAGCTTGGCACTTTTAAGCCGCACCACTTCTTTTGTTTCGGGATGGATAGACATCCCCAAAGTTTGAACATGATAAAAAAGCGTCATGAGCGCTTTTGGATTTTCATCAAAAACAGCGGTATTTTTAGCCGCAATATGAGCATCTACAATGCGAAAATCATCATCAATTTTACGCGAAGTAACACGTCGTACCAGGCTTGTGACCATATTATCACGATGTTCAATACGACGGATAAGCGTATCCGTAATGGCCGATACCTGATAAGCATACTTGTAATAAGCCTGCATAAACCGTTCTACCAGTGGGATATCATCATCATTTTCAAAACCCATGTGGCGCGCCACATTTTCTTGTCTGTCAAAAGTAAGCTGATCGGTTTTACGCTTGGTTAAAAAATGTAATTCGTTGCGGATACGTAGTAAAAAAGAACGGGCCTCGCCTAACACATTGGTTTGATCAATAGTTAAATACTCTCTTTCAGATAACGAAGCAAAAGAACCATCTAAACCCAGTAATTTAGAAAGCCACTGACAGGTTTGTAAATCACGCAATCCGCCTGCACATTCCTTTACATTGGGTTCCAGCACAAAAACAGAAGCGCCGTTTTTACTCACTCGGTCTTTACGTTCACGCACCTTACTCTCTACCATTTTTTTTCTAACACTACCCGATTTAACCAAATTTAAAATTTCCTGGTTAAAATCTTCATAACGCTCGTTATCACCAGCCAAATAACGACGATCGAGCATGGATGTCATGATGGTTACATCTTCTAGAAACAGCTTTTTACAATCTCCTATTGTACGCGTGGCATATCCAACATCGAGTTTTAAATCCCACAAAATATAAAGCAGCTTTTCGGTGAGCATTTCAATATAGGCGCCCTTATTTTTAGGGTATAAAAAAAGAAGGTCGATATCGGAATATACATTCATTTCGCCACGGCCATAACCGCCTGTTGCCACAAGAGTGGCATAATCACCCTGATGCGTGGTTTTTCGCAGCACTTCTTTTTCAATAACTTTAAATAAACCAATAATCAGTTTATCGGTCATACGCGACAAGGCGCCCGTAACGTGTAAGGAATGATAATAGGCATCTTGCAGTTTTTTAACATTGGCACGACATTCTTCCAAATACGCAAGAGACGCCTCTTTCACGTCAACTCCATTCAAATTTAAATCGGGAATATAACGGTCAAAATCGCCAGGATGGAGTTCAATTTCAGATTGGTTTTGAGGTTCTAAAAGCATGATATGAAGGCCATATCTAGCTCATTTTGAGTCTGTTTGTAAATCCTTTATCAGCTCGGCTATTAGATTGAGTGCCTTAAGAGGAGTGAGCTCATTCACATCCACTTCCTTCAATTTTTCAAGAACAGGATGAGGCTGTGCATCAAATAAAGACGGCTGGACACTATGAAGCGCACGGGATTCAAATTTTAAATCTTTATCTTCAAGCAACTTGAGTATTTTTTTGGCCCGAGCCACAACCTGAGGAGACAATCCGGCCATTTGAGCCACCGCCACACCATAACTACGATTGGTACCGCCCGCACGCAGTTCACGCAGGAAACGGATTTCTCCCCCCGCTTCTTTCACGGCCATATGATAATTTTTAATCCCGGGCTTTTCGTGGGCCAAATCGGTAAGCTCGTGATAATGCGTGGCAAAGAGTGTACGGGATTTTACACGGTCACATAAATCTTCACTCACCGCCCAGGCAATGCTCAAACCGTCAAAGGTAGATGTCCCCCGGCCAATTTCATCTAAAATAACCAGACTCTTTTTAGTGGCATGTTTTAAAATTTGAGACGTTTCGAGCATCTCCACCATAAAGGTGGATTGTCCCTTGGATAAAAAGTCGGAGGCGCCAATACGGGTAAAAATACGATCCACAACGCCTAACTTAACTACTTCAGCCGGTACAAATGAACCCACATGGGCCAAAAGTGTAATAATTGCCACCTGCCGCATCAAGGTGGACTTACCGGCCATATTAGGGCCGGTGATCATCATGAGATAGCCTTCGTCGCTATTCATAAAAACATCATTGGGCACAAAACTTTCTTCACGCACCAGTTTTTCAACTACCGGATGACGTCCCTTGGTGATGTGCAAAACATTTTCGGCAACAAATTGCGGTTTGGTATAACCACCTTCGCGGGCGAGTGTTGCAAACGATAAAAGAGCATCCAGATCGGCCACTAAACTGGCAGTTTTACGGATACGAGCGGAATGAGTAGCCACACGTTCGCGCAGCTGACTAAAAAGATCGTATTCGATATTCTTAATTTTTTCACCCGCGCCCAGCACTTTATCTTCGTACTGTTTTAACTCGTCGGTAATGTAACGTTCGGCATTGGCCAAGGTTTGTTTGCGTACATAATGCGGCGGTGTTTTACCGGCATGCGTGTTGGTGATTTCGATATAGTAACCAAACACACGGTTAAAACGGATTTTAAGCGAGCTGATGCCTGTTTTATCCCGCTCAGCGGCTTCGAGATTGGAAATAAACGATTTGCCATGATGCTCAATATTACGCAGTTCATCCAAATCAGGCGATATCCCGTTTTTAATAATCCCACCTTCTTTTAATCCTAAAGGCGGTTCATCCACAATAATGGCTTCGATATCTGCTTTCACATCTTCTAAAAGATCGAGATTCTGCTGGATAGTGGTGAGCAAGAAAGCACCAAAACCGGATAACTTGGAAAATACCGGCGGCAATTTATCAAGCGAATCAGCCAAGGCTTTTAAATCACGCGCATTGGCATTGCCCGACAGTACACGATTAAGAATACGTTCCATATCGGACACAGCTTTTAAATAAGAACGTGTTTCATCCACAATATCCGGATACTGTGTGAGCTCTTCCACACTACTTAAACGCTCGTTGATTTTTTCGACATCTACAAGCGGATAAAGAAGCCAATCCTTAATCCGACGCGAACCCATCGGGGTCTGCGCTTCATCAAGCAACCATAGCAAAGATCCTTTTTTACCACCGTCAACAATGCTAGACGTTAATTCCAGATTCTTTTTGGTGCTTTGATCGAGCACCATGTAGCCGTAAAAGAAATAAGCATCGGGTTCTTTAATAAGGCCTTCGCGCAAAAATTTAGTTTCTTTCAGATAACCCAGAACAGCACCCACCGCTTTTAGCCTGAGCGCCTCAAGGCCCAACACTTGCGGGTTTACTTTGTAATAGGATTGGACAAGCTCGGAGGCATAATCGGCATCAAAAGCAAAACCAGAAAGACGATTTAGACGCACGCTTGAAAAATAAAGTTTAATCTTATCCTGCCATGCCGCGGGTTCTTCGGTTTTTTCTACTAAAATTTCTTTAGGCTCTAACCTTAAGAGTTCATCAAATAATTTTTCTTCACCGGATACTTCCGTTACCTTAAACACCCCGGTAGTTACATCCACAAAGGCCAGTGAAAAATTGGAACCATCACCACAGATAGCCGCTAAATAGTTGTGACTTTTTTCATCGAGACACAAAGGATCAAACACAAGCCCCGGCGTTAAAACCTGTACCACTTCTCTTTTAACAACACCCTTAGCCTGTTTGGGGTCTTCCATCTGTTCGCAGACAGCTACCTTAAAACCATTGGCCAGCAATTTTTGAATATAGCCTTGAGAGGCATGATACGGAATACCACAGAGAGGGATGGAATCCTTTTGGTTCTTATTGCGGGCGGTGAGCGTTAACTCCAGAACACGGGAGGCCGTAACAGCGTCTTCAAAAAACATCTCATAGAAATCACCCATGCGAAAAAAAAGGATCGCATCCTGATGCGCCTTTTTCATCGCCATATATTGCTGCATGGCTGGTGTTAATTCGCTGGTTTCGGCCATAAGAGTTGAGCTATTAAAAAGTCCTGTTCCATCCATCCTTAATCTTATATACAGGGAAGAATCAATTAATTTATGGCCCTTTTTACAAAACTTTCTAACAATACGATTAATGCCCTTGCAACTGCCTTTGGCCTCGAAAAACCCGTAAAAACCAAGGGTATTGTGGAAGGCACGGTGAATACCTATTACCGCCTTACTTATCCCCATAAAAACTATTATTTAAAAATTGATGAGGTAGCCGAAAAAACACGGCTTTTAAACGAGATTAAAATTTTTAAGCTTTTAGGGCGCATTGCCAAAAAACTCCCTTTTCAAACTCCCGTTCCCCTCAAAACAACCAAAGGCTCTTTTTATGTCCCTTATCAAAAGAAATTTGCACTTATTTTTGATGAAGTCTTTGGCAAATCTCCTGTCAGTTTAAACGAAAAGCAATTAGGCGATTTAGGGCAAAAACTGGGGCTACTTCACAAACTGACTATCGGACAAAAATTACCTCCCCACCGTTTTAATTTAAAAGGTCAGCAGAAAGTTTTTCAACAAATTCAAAAGAAACTAAATCAAAAGCACCCGCACATTTTTAAATTCACGCGTGAAAAACTGGCATCCCTCAAAAAAAACGAACCCAAGAAAATTCCACAAGGCTTAATCCATGCCGATATCTTTCCCGAAAATACTTTCTATCAAGGCAATAAAATGCTGGGTTTGATTGACTTTGAAGCAGCAGGCCAGGGAGCTTTTTTATTTGATATCGGCGTTTGCATCCATGCCCTTTGCCACAAAAAAACGATACTCTCTCCCGCCCTTGTAAGAGCCTTCCTCAAGGGCTATCAGAAAAAAAGAAAGTTGAGTCCTTTAGAAAAACAATATTTTGCTTATTATCTAGAACAAAGCGCCATGCGCTTTCTCCTCACACGCTTGCGTGATTTTGAACTGAAGAATGGCAAGGTTGCCGCCTCGCCGTTTAAAGATTACAGGGAATATGTGGAACGCTTTGAGCAGATTGCAGGCCTTGTGAAAAAACTAAAATTTTCTTAAAAAACTATCCACCATCAACTACCCACAATTCACTTCTTCAATCAGTCCAATTCTTTTTTCATATCGTGAACTAAACTTTTTAATTGGCTTAATACATTGTGACGGGCCAAGTGTTTGGGATCGGCCTCTGCCTCAGGAGCTGTATACAAGCCCAATTGGCTGGCATTGTCTTTCTTATCTTTGGGCGAATCTTTTAATTTAACGCGAGCACCCTTGATGGTAAATTTTTGTTTATGAAGCAAATCACGGATGGATAAAAGTAACTCCACATCTTTCTTTTTATACAAACGTTGATTGGTGCGCGATTTTACAGGAGTTAAGTCTTTAAACTCAGTTTCCCAATAGCGTAAAACATAAGGCTCTACGCCAACAATTTCGGCAACTTCGCCAATTTTAAAATATAATTTATCAGGAATTTGATGGGCTTCAGTCATGGTGAAGTCCATATAAAAATATAACGAGGAGATAAAGGATTATTTTTGGGGAAAACGCAAACTACTCTTTACCATTATTTATTCAGCGCCATTTTTAAAATTTGAGACGGCTTAAATGTAAGCACTTTGCGCTGCGTAATTTCAATCTCTTCACCGGTTTGCGGGTTACGACCAATGCGGGGACGTTTTTGACGAACAACAAAATTACCAAATCCGGAAATTTTAATCTTCTCACCTTTTTCGAGGGTTTCTTTAATGGTATCAAATACAAGTTCTACAATATCCTGAGCTTCCTTTTTGGAAAAACCAATCTTTTCATATACCGATTCAACGATTTCAGCCTTTGTCATATTCCCTCCATGCATTCAAAAAAAAGTGAACAATGTCACTATATTACAGAAACGGATTACGGAAGACAATTGATTTTTATAAGTTTTTTTAACTACCTTTTTAAGGGGAAAAATACCCCTAACGAAGAAGGTATCCGTGAGAATCACGAAGTTTATCAACAAGTTCGAAATGAGCCCTATTTACCTCGTCATCGGTCAGGGTTTTATCAAACGATTCATAAGTAAGAGCAAGGCTTAAGCTTTTCTTTGAAGACTCTATCTTATCCCCTTGATAAATATCAAATATTTCAACATTAACAAGCCAGGGTGTCAGCTTACTTTTAATCGCTTTTTCAATACTGTCGTAGCTAATAGAGCGGTCTACAACAAGCGCTAAATCACGCTTTACCTGTGGGTAGGGATTAAGTTTTTGGAACTTAAAAGAGGCCTTAGAAGCACCCTCTAAAGCTTCTAAATCGATCTCCAAAAGATTGGTTTCGCCAATTTCAAACTTTTCGGCAATTTGGGGATGAAGAGTGCCAACATAACCAACCGTAATCTCCCCTGCTTTAATCACTAAACTATTGGCCGGATGATAAACTCCAGGCACCGCTCCTTTTTGAAAGGAAACTTCGTAACCCAATTTTTTAAAAGCATCGCTGGCCATTTTTTTGCCAAAATAAAAATCAACTGGCACTTTGGGTAAATTTAAACCACCGTTCACATAAGCACCGGCATATAAAGCCGCAAACGATTTCTTTTCGATGCGAGGCTTTTGATAAATGGAACGGCATTCAAAAACACGCAGCACGCCTTCTGCAGCACTCCAGTTTTTTGAAGCCGTAGATAAAAGCTGCGGCCATAAACTATCGCGCATCACCGATAATTCGGCACTTAAGGGATTCATTAAATTAAGAAGCGAGCTTTGATCCACACCCATTTTTTGGGTGAGAACAGGATCGGTAAAGCTGTAATGGATATTTTCAAAAAAGCCCTCGCTCACAAAAAAATCACGCAGTGTTCTCTCACGCTTTTCGGCGTTCGATTCATACACCGTGCGCATGAGAGCAGGCGGGAAAACAGCCGGGATAGCATCCATCCCTTTAAAGCGGACGATTTCTTCGGCTAAATCAATCTCACGCGTTACATCCGAACGATACGAAGGAACAGTTACCTTAAAAGCCTTCCCCGCTTTTTTAGGGGCAAATTCGAGCGCCTTTAAAATTTTTTCAATATCACGTGCAGGATAAGCAACACCAGTCACTCCCTTTAGAAAGTCTTCGCGTAGTGTCAGGTTTAATTTTTTAAATCTTACAGGATAGAGATCAATAACATCGCTACTGGCTTCACCACCGGCCCAGGCTATAATAAAACTGGTGAGAAGATTTAAAGCTTGAGGAATAGTTTCGGGCGAGACAAAGCGTTCAAAACGCTGAGACGAATCGGTTACCAGCCCCAAACGACGCGAGGTTTTACGCACCGCTGTGGGATGAAACTGTGCCACTTCTAAAATAACGGTAGTAGTATCGGAACGAATTCCCGAATTCTCTCCACCCATAATACCTGCTAATGCGATCGCCTTTTCGCTATCGGCAATAAGCAGATCTTCCCCTTCCAGCTTACGATCCACACCATCCAAGGTTTTAAACTGAGAGGCCGAGAGTTTTTGAGCTGTCGAAATTTTAATCGTTCCCCCACTCACAAAACGGGCATCAAAGGCATGCACAGGGTGGCCGGTTAAGAGCATCACATAATTAGTAGCATCCACCACATTATTGATGGGTCTAATTCCTAAAGCCGCCAGACGATTTTGAACAGCTTGTGGCGACGGGCTAACACTCACATTTTTGAGCATGCGCGACGAGTAACGCGTGCATAATTTGGAAACGGCGTTTTGAACTTTTAATTCTTTTTTAAGGGAGAAAGTTCCCTTGATAGAAACTTCTTTGGGAAACACTGATTTAAGACCATAAATAGCGGCCACTTCACGCGCTACACCCACATGAGAAAAACAATCGCCACGGTTGGGCGTGAGTCCGATTTCTAAAACCACATCATCCAAACCATAAAATTTGGAAAATTCCATGCCGGTTTTGGCATTGTCGGCCAATGTTAAAAGCCCGGAAGACTCAGATGATAAATTTAATTCGCTGGCCGAACACAACATGCCCGATGACTCTACGTCACGGATTTTGCGTTTTTCAATCACCATCCCGTTTTCAAAACGGGTACCAAGGGTAGCAAAAGGATATTTTTTACCGGCTTCTACATTGGGCGCCCCACACACAACCGTGTTTACTTGTTTGCCATCGGACACCTGGCATACAGAGAGTTTATCAGAAGACGGATGCGGCTTTTTTTCCAAAACCTCACCAACAACAATACCTTGATAAGGAGCAGCTAAATCGTGGATGGCTTCTACTTCCAAACCTACCAGCGTTAAGCTATTTGCAATAGCCTGCGGCCTCACTTTTAAGCCGGGAACTAATTCTTTAAGCCAGGTGTAAGAAATCTTCATGAGAATTGCCTTAAAAAACGTAAATCATTTTCAAAAAATAAACGGATATCGTTTACACCATATTTCAGCATGGCTACGCGTTCGATACCGATACCAAATGCAAAACCCGAATACTCGTTCGCATCAATTTTAACGTGTTTCAAAACAGCCGGGTCCACCATGCCACAGCCCAAAATTTCAAGCCAGCCGGTTTGCTTGCAAACACGACAACCACTTCCCGAACACATCACACATTCAATATCCATTTCAAAAGATGGTTCGGTAAACGGAAAGAAACTCGGGCGGAATTTCATCTTGAGCTTCTTATCAAAAATGCGCTGAATCCCCTCGCCTAACACAGCTTTTAAATGTCCCAAGTGAATCCCTTTATCTACCAATAAACCTTCAATCTGGTGAAACATGGGTGTATGGGTCATGTCTGAATCGCAGCGATACACCACGCCAGGCGCAATCATGCGGATGGGGGGTTTGTCTTTTTGCATCACATGCACTTGAACGGGAGAGGTATGTGTTCGGAGTAACAGCTCAGGCGACACATAAAAGGTATCCTGCATGTCCCGCGCTGGATGATCGGGAGGAATGTTGAGCGCTTCAAAATTATAGAAGTCGGTTTCAATCTCGGGGCCTTCAAAGCAATCAAAACCCATTTTCATAAAAATGGATTTCATTTCATCTAATACCTGACGCACAGGATGATGAGCCCCACGTGGTAAATTCCAGCCAGGCAAACTCACATCGATGGTATTGGCCGATAGGGCTTTATTGATGGCTTCGCTTTTAAGATGTTGAAGACGCGCTTCGTAATGCGACTCGAGGCCTGCTTTAAAACTATTAGCAGCCTGTCCAACAAGCGGGCGATCATCGGCCGAAAGCTTGCCTAAATCTTTTAAGATTTCGGTTAAAGCTCCCTTTTTACCCAACACCTCTACCTTTTTTTGATACAACTCTGCCTCACTGGCAGCCGTATCAAAAAGGGCGGCAGATGAATGTTTTAGTTCTTCTAAGCGTGATAAAAGAGAATCTTTCACTACGGGCCCCCAACCCTCTACCCCCTATAGTCCCCCTTACAAAGGGGGACAAAGAATTCCCCTCCCTTTGTAAGGGAGGGCCAGGGAGAGTAGATCCGTTACAGTACTGCTTTTGCTTTTTCGATTAATTCTTTAAAAACAACCGGCGAATTAACGGCAATTTCGGAAAGTACCTTGCGGTCCAAACCGATATTGGCTTTCTTAAGTCCGGCCATAAAACGGGAATAGCTGATTCCGTTTATTTTAGAAGCAATGCCAATGCGGGTAATCCACAACGCACGAAAATCGCGTTTTTTAGCCTTGCGATCGCGGTAAGCATACGCACGACCTTTAGCTACTTTTTCTACCGCTGTGCGGAAAAGTTTTGATTGACCACCACGATATCCTTTGGCGGCTTTTAATATTTTCTTGCGGCGGGCTTTTGCCTTAGTGCCGCGTTTTACACGTGCCATTTGTTCCTTTCTGCTTCTCGGGTGCTTAACCCACAATGGGTCAAAACTCGTTAATTCTTACCCGGAAACAAGATTGTTTAAACCCTCTCGCGTTAAGCGTAGGGTAAAATTTGTTTAATGGAAGCCTCGTCCGACTTATGAAGATAAGCCGACTTACGTCCCTGACGACTCTTTTTGGGGCTTTTCGATTCCAAGAGATGACGGCGTTTAGTACGGGTGAACTTCACCTTTCCTTTTTTGGTTACTTTAAAACGCTTAGCGGCTCCGCTGTTTGTTTTTAATTTTGGCATAATATCATTCCTTCTGTTACTTTGCTTTTTTACTTAACGGAGTGAGTACCATGGAAAGATTGCGCCCTTCCATTTTGGGAGGCGTTTCCACCTCGCCAAGTCCTTCAGTTCCTTTAATAAACTTGTCCATCAGTTCCTTACCGCGATCGGCATGCATCATTTCGCGGCCTCTAAACTGTAATGTAATTTTGGCTTTATCCTTATCCTCTAAAAACCGGCGCACATGGTTGAGTTTAAATTCAATATCATGCTCGTCGATATTAGGACGTATTTTAATTTCTTTTACATGCACCACAATCTGCTTTTTCTTGCTTTCATGCTGACGCTTTTGCAGCTGGTACTTGTACTTGCCGTAATCCATGATCTTGCACACCGGCGGATTGGCATTGGGATCAATTTCTACCAGGTCAAGACCTTCATCAAACGCAATTTTGATGGCCCCGTCGGTTGCAAACAAACCCATCTGTTCACCACCAGAACCGATAAGGCGGATTTGCGGTACACGAATCTGACGATTCATGCGCGGGCCGCGCTGTTTATCACGATTACCATCGAAACGTCTATTTGGGGGACGAATACAAACCTCCTATTAATTAATATGACTTTAACAATTCAAAAAAATCTTCTGTGCTTTTCACACCTAAATCACCAGCCTTGCGGTCACGGATACTCACCTGATTAGCCGCTACTTCCTTGGCTCCTAAAACCGCCATGACAGGGATTTTTTTAAGCTGAGCTTCGCGTATTTTAAGGCCCAGCTTTTCGTTGCGGGTATCTACATCCACACGGTAGCCTAAAAGCCTTAGTTTATCTCTAATACCTAAAGCATGGTCTATTTGTCCATCGGTAATTGGTATTAATTGCACCTGAACGGGAGATAGCCAAAACGGGAAAGCCCCGGCCGTATGCTCCAATAAAATACCAAAAAAGCGCTCTAGCGACCCCAAAACAGCCCTGTGAAGCATTACAGGCCTACAAGCCGACGAGCTAGAATCGATATAATTGAGGTTAAAACGGTCGGGCATTGAATAATCAACCTGGAGAGTGCCCAGCTGCCAGCGACGCGCCAACGCGTCACTTACCTGAAACTCAATTTTAGGCCCATAAAAGGCCCCTTCACCGGGGTTAATAGTAAAGGTAAGGCCGGCCTTGGTAAGGGCTTCCTGCAGCTTTCTTTCGGCCGTATCCCAGATTTCGGGGGTCCCAATATATTTTTCGGGGCGTGTGGCCAAAGCTACATGCACGTTTTTAAACTCAAAGTGATCGTAAATCTGCTGCACCATTTTAAGAAAGGCTTCAATCTCACCATCCATTTGTTCGGGAGTGCAGTAAATATGGGCATCATCCTGGCAAAAGGTCCGCACACGGGTTAAGCCATGGGTCACCCCACTGCGTTCAAAACGATGCAAGCGTCCAAAATCGGCAAAACGAACAGGCAGTTCACGATACGACCATTTCTTTTCGCCAAACATCAGGCAATGCCCGGGACAGTTCATGGGCTTTACCGCCATCTCGCGCCCTTCCACTTCGGTAAAATACATATTGTCTTTAAAATGCTCGAGATGCCCGGAACGCTCCCACAAGGTGGTATCAATAATTTGCGGCGTGATCACTTCGGAATAACCCTGGTTTTTATAAAGACCACGCAGGTAATCAATCAGCAAATTATAAACCATGGCTCCTTTAGGATAAAAGAAAGGAGACGCCGGGGCTTCGGGATGAAAATTGAAAAGCTCAAGTTCACGTCCTAATTTGCGGTGGTCACGACGGGCGGCTTCTTCGAGCATGGCAAGATGTGCTTTTAAATCGGCATCGCTCGCAAATGCAGTTCCATAAATACGCTGCAGGCGCTCGCGTTTTTCATCGCCACGCCAGTAGCTACCCGCAACACTTTGAAGATGAAACGCTTTAATCTCAGAAGTTTTTTCAACGTGAGGACCTTTGCATAAATCCACAAAATCACCGTGTTGATAAAGACTAATTACCTCGCCGGGAGGAAAATTTTCAATAATTTCTACTTTAAATTTTTCACCGCGTTCCTTAAAAAACTTGATCGCTTCTTCTTTGGATACTTCTTTACGCACAAAGGGCTCGCCCTTTTTAATAATCTCATTCATCTTCGCTTCGATCTTTTTTAAATCATCAGGATGAATGGGTTCTTCAATTTCAAAGTCGTAATAAAATCCGTTATCGATCACAGGACCAATGGTTACTTTGGCTTTAGGATACAAGCTCACAACGGCCGACGCCATCACGTGAGCCGCTGAGTGACGCATTTTTTCTACAGGATCGTTTTCATGTCCGGGTCTACAAACCATTTTAAAGGTGGATGGTAGATGGTGGATGGTGAATGGTAAAAATCGTTCCATTCACTATTCACTATTCACTATTCACTGTTGTTACTGTAGGCACGAGCGGGATTGAACCGCTGACCACTTGCGTGTCGAGCAAGTGCTCTACCACTGAGCTACGCGCCTGGGGTTTGTTCAAATTAATTCATTTAAAAATCTAAATAGACTAATTTGATTACAAACCCCAGTACAGCATCCACAAAAATATAATAGAAGCAGTGCTAGTGTTTGTTCAAATTAATTCATATAAAAATCTAATAAATTAATTTGTTACAAACACTGGTACAGCATCCATACAATCAAATAATGCAGTACTCGACAAAATTACAACAAAAACAATGGTTTATAGATCAAATAGGCTCCTGTCAAGATGAAATCCGGAGCTTTTTCAAAATATGGGCGGCAGCCCGGTAGGGATTTTTATTACTTTTCAGTTCTTTAAAAGCCTCTTTAAGCAAGCCATCGGCTTTAAACTCTTTTTTAAGTGTCTGATGCAGCTCTGAAAAAACCACATCCATCACTTCTTCAGCCAGCATTAAAGAAAGCACATCTTCTTTTTTCTGCGATTTTTGAGCCGTATGGCGCGTAATAGCCTGTTCCAGTTCACCAACGCCAATGTTATTAGCGGCCTGTACTTTAAGAACTTCTACCACAATATCTTTATGAAATAATTCGGTTAAACTTTTAAGTTCGGCAAAAATGCGATCGGCACCGTCGCGGTCGGCCTTGTTTACCACAAACACATCGGCAATTTCCATAAGGCCAGCCTTCATGGTTTGAATGGTATCGCCCGATTCCGGAACCAACACCACCACCGTAGTATGAGCCACACTCATAATATCAAGCTCGGTCTGCCCTACTCCTACTGTTTCTACCAACACCACATCCATTCCGCTGGCATCCAGTAAACTTACCACATCCCGTGTAGCCCTCGACAAACCGCCGTGCGAACCACGGGAACCTAACGAGCGTATAAACACACCATCGTCGGCACCATGATCTACCATGCGAATACGATCTCCCAAAACTGCGCCGCCCGTAAACGGCGAACTGGGATCAATACACACCACACCTACTTTTTTATTTTGTTTGCGGTAGATGGCAATGAGCTTATCTACCAAAGTGGATTTGCCAGCACCCGGGGGACCCGTTATCCCAATTTTAAGAGCCTTACCGGTGTAAGCATACACATCACTCATTATAGCCAGTAGGTCGTCGTGCTGATTATCTACATAGGTCATCAGTCGCGCCAAGGCGCGCTTATCACCGGCCAGCATTTGGGTTACAAGTGGATGCATGGAGCCTAAAAAACGTGACCCCGGCTCATAGAGTGGGCCGGGGTTCCGTATTAAAAAAAGATGGGAAATATTTTAGAGAACGTTACCCAGCTTTAAAGCAAGGCCCATATCTCCGGCAACTTTTAATTTGCCCGACATGAAAGCCATTTGAGGGTTGAGTTTCTTTTCAACAATATCTGAAAGATCGCTTTCGGCAATAGTTACCGTGCACTGAGCTTTGCCCGAAGACCCTTTAGAAATTTTACCACCTGCTTGGGTTAAATCGAGAGTCCAAACATCACTAGAACCACCGGTTAATTTAAATTCGTAAATAGCGTTGATGCTGGTTGCTTTATCGCCATTGTCTTTTAATTTTTGTGCAATTTTTTCGTTAAAAATTTGTTCTCCAGTTAATGCCATAAAATATCCTCCATAAGTGAATAATAAATACCCCAGTTTTGTGGGGGTTTTACGGGTTTAACAAAACATCCCCAAAACACAACAAAAAAATCATCCTAAAACATGAAAGTGAATCAGCAGCTTGTACACCCATCCCCCTACCAGCAACACCATAATCAGCGTGCTTAAAGCATATACAAAACGCCCCGGGTAACTTATTTGTTTGCCTCGCAACAGTTCCATTAAACTGGATAACCAATACATAAAAAAGGCCAAATACAAAAAAGGAGATGCCCAATTATACAAAAAGGCCCGCCATAAATGCCCACGCGGAATAGAAAGAAACGCCCGCGTTAACCCACAACCAGGGCAATCAATACCGGTTAAACGCTTAAACCAGCATAAAATAAACCCACCTTCCACATCGGAAGGCGCTACAAAAAAACCCAAAAATAAGGCGATTGATAAAAAAAGAACGGATAAAAAAGGAAAGAGTTTAGAGCGCAGGGGAAAGCCCCTTCTCCCCAACCCTCCCCCACCACGGTGTGGAAGGGGGAGGATATAATGAGGAAAGAATTATTTATTATTCTGCTTTTCGGCAATGTCGCCAATAAAGGGAATTTTATACTGTTCCCCTTGGTAAGCTTTTACCATGGCTACAATCCAGAAAATAAGGAAAGCCAGCCAAACCACCGGTACAAAAATACTAATAATCATAGCCAAAGGTCCGGCAATAGCACCCAAAATAGCACCTAAAATAGAAAGCCCCAGCTGTATTACAAAGGAAGCGCCCCCCAACACAATGGCCTGCCAGGCATGAAAGCGCACCTGCTTATTGTCTTTTTCAATAATCAAAAACACAATACCCGTTACAAAAGTACATACGTAACATAACAGCGAAGCCACATTTGGCTCTAAACCCGAACCGGATGATCCGGTCCCGGAGGATTTTGCAGGCGTTGTTTCCATGGTGGATGCTCCCCTAATTTGTACCGTATGCTCATGTCCTGAAACATCAGAACACCAACACCAGCACATCAACTTTTAATCCTGATAGAAGCTATCGAGGATATCTTTATATTTGGTCGATGTAAACTTGCGTTTAACCTTAAGCGTAGGCGTTAACTCGCCTGTTTCAATTGAAAAATCACTTTCCAATATAGCAAATTTTTTTATTGTTTCATATTTTGCCAGCTGACGGTTTTTTTCGTCAAGTCGTGTTTTGATGAGATGGTATATTTTTTCATTCTTCACCAAATCGGCATAGTCTTGAAAGGGTATTTTATGTTCCTTGGCATACCCTTCTACCTGATCTTTATTAAGAGTAATAAGGGCTGATAAAAATTTGCGGTTATCACCATGGATCATCACTTGCGAGATCATAGGATCGCTTTTAAACAGATTTTCAATATTTTGAGGCGCTACGTTTTTACCAGCAGCGGTCACAATAATATCTTTTTTACGGTCGGTTATTTTTAAAAATCCTTCGGTATCAATAATACCAATATCACCAGTATGGAACCAGCCATCGGCATCAATGGCTTCTTTGGTTTCTTCGGGGCGTTTATAATATCCTTTAAAAACCAAACCACCGCGAACCAATATTTCACCATCCGGCGCAATTTTCACCTCAACACCCGGAACAATTTTACCTACCGTACCAATTTTCATGGCATCTGGCGTGTTTACCGTTACAGCGGCACTGGTTTCGGTTAAACCATAACCTTCTAAAATAAGAAAACCTGCAGCGTGAAAAAACTCGCCGATGGTTTTGGATAAAGGTGCGCCACCCGAAATAAAATACTGGATACGCCCCCCCAACTTATCGTGCAACTTGGAAAAAACAAGTTTGTAGGCTACAGCCCATTTTAGCTTAAGAGTCACGGGCACCATGAGACCTCTCACCAAATAATGAGAACGCTTTTCACCCACACGAACAGCCCAGTTAAAAATTTTCTTTTTTGTATCCGAACCGTTTTCAACCCCCTGCAACACACGGGTATGAATTTTTTCAAAAATACGGGGAACGCTGGCTAAAATATGAGGACGCACTTCGGATAAATTATCTAAAATTTTATCGATGCTTTCGGCATAGCTTTGCACAAAACCAATATCAATTTGGGCAAACTGCACCATACGTGCAAAAATATGCGCCAAAGGCAAAAAGGTTAAATTTTCCATGGATGGGTTAAAAGGGAGCATTTTTTTAAGAGCCACCACTTCGCCAATAAAATTACCATGAGTTAAAACGGCACCCTTGGGAGGACCCGTGGTACCAGAAGTATAAACATACGACACTTCAGAATCGGCCGTAAGCTCGTCCTTCATTTTATCAAAGGTTTCCTTGCCCTGCCCGGCTCCCAAAATAAAAAGTTCATCCATGGTATAAATACCATCGCTTTTGTCAGCCTTGGCCACATCTGCAAAAGATATAATTTGTTTTAAATGGGGAAGTGTAGAAAGAACTTCTTTTACTTTTTTAAGCTGAGTGGCCTCACCTACAAACACGGCTTTAGCTTCGCAATTATCTAAAATATATTGAGCCTGGTCGGAAAGACTACTTTCGTAAATAGGAACTGTAACACAACCCGCACCAATAATGGCTAAATCGGTAAAAGTCCACTCGTAGCAAGATTTTGCAAAAATACAAACACGGTCACCTTTTTTTAAACCAAACTTTTTTAAGGCTCCTATTAAATCGAGAACTTTAGAATAAACTTCATTCCAGGTAAAAGTTTTCCAGGCACCGTCTTCTTTAAAACGGATGGAAACATCGTTACCGCGCATTGACACGGTATGATCAAACATTTTTAGAATATTTTGGGGGGTCTGTTGTTTACTCATTGAAATAACGGAATTATATCAATGAGTACATTTTGTCTAGAAATTTTAGGGGCTAACTCCGGCTAGCTTCTAGCCTCTTTCTGAGAACCAGAAAAGTACCTAACGCCAGCATAGCCAATATCATCGAGGCCACACTTCCACGAGAAGAAGCGCCCACATCACAACCACAACCACCGCCCCCACCATCACCAAAGGCGGTTAAGTTCCCATCAGCTCCTGCTTCTTTACACAAAGGCACATCTACCGCACTACTATCATCATCGGCACGGTCGCAATCTTGATCGATATTATCATC
>JAIBAG010000021.1 GCA_019695305.1 bacterium | reverse complement strand
TCAGCCAACACTTTAGTAATTGCGGCTGTTAACGATGTCTTGCCATGATCCACGTGGCCAATCGTTCCAATGTTTACGTGCGGTTTCTTTCTTTCAAATTTTTCCTTCGTCATATGTTTCTCCCAAAGAGTACAGAAGTCCGTTCTGTGAACCCGTTTCACAAAACAAACTTCAAAAACAATATTTAAAAACCAACTTAATAACCCACTTCGCAATTAATGGTCTACTGTAGCAGTAGAAAAGCCGCCATCAATCAAGAAGGACTGAGCTGATGCCCCTTACGCCTTTCAGGCTTCAGGGACCGTTCCGCTTAGCTACACGGACCGGAACCGCTCTATTTTAATTTCTGAGCTGATGACCGGAATCGAACCGGTGACCTTTTCCTTACCATGGAAATGCTCTACCAACTGAGCTACATCAGCATTAACCACTCAGCATGAGCTACTATAAAATCTTTTTACCACCTCGCTCACATCAAGTGAGCGGGAGACGGAACTCGATCCCACTCCGCTTCGCTACGGGGACCGTTTCGCTTCGCTCCACGGACCCGCGATTCAACTTGCTCACACTCAACTCAATCTTCACTTCTATGAGCGGGAGACGGGACTCGAACCCGCGACCCTCAGCTTGGAAGGCTGATGCTCTAGCCAACTGAGCTACTCCCGCCTTAATTACAAAAATCTAAAAAACAGGTTGTCCCGATTTTCGGGGCTCCCGCCTAATTACAAACTTTCTTTTCTGCGACCTCTATCCACTACCTCTTCTCGCATTTTTCAAAAAAAATTTTTTACATCCTTCACACTACTGTGGAGGGGGGTGGATTCGAACCACCGAAGGCTGACGCCGGCAGATTTACAGTCTGCTCCCTTTGGCCACTCGGGCACCCCTCCTAACTTCGCTAAACGAAGCACGATTCGCCAAAAGCGAATGAGCCGACAGCCAGGATCGAACTGGCGACCTACTGATTACAAATCAGTTGCTCTACCAGCTGAGCTATGTCGGCCTAAATCAAGGCTTTGAAGCACAAGCCTCCCCTACAAGTCGGTTTTTCAAAGACCAAAAAATTAATCGGTCTCCCCTAAAAGCCCGTAGGGCGCTGAGGGGGAGGCTCCATCCGGCTTGCCGGTGGAGGGGGCGACGCGAGCCCCTAAAATAAATGATGAAAAGCCCTAAAAAAGATAAAAAAGGAGATAGGAATCGGTGGTTTCAAAACAGTTTTATGTTATTGAAATGATTGATTCTTTTTAGATATTTGATGTATCTCCGGCCGTAAGAATTTACTTTTGGGCTTCTCTCAAAAGTTTGCGCAATTTATGGGGATTGAGCTAGAATGTCAAGATTATTTTATAAAATAAATTCAAAATAAATCTGAATATTTTTAAGGAGTTACGCAAGGCTCTTTTTATACTTCACAAGCATCGCCAATACCATCTTCATCTGTATCTACCTGATCGGCATTATCGTTATCCGGGCAGTTATCACAGATATCACCAACACCATCATCATCACGATCATTTAAGTTGTTGGAATTAACAGTAGGACAATTATCCGAGTTATCACCCACGCCGTCGTTATCGGTATCGGTACTTTCGCTAGGATCGGCCGGAAACTCATCTAAAGTATCAAGAACACCATCGTCGTCTAAATCAGTATCGGGAGGTACTACAATTACATCACCATTCTCATCGGTACCCTCGGGAAAAACAATACCGCGCTCAGCATCGCCACCACAAGAACTTACCAAAAAAGTAGCCGCTATCATCAATACAGCAAAAAAAATGTTCATTTTTTTATTCATAATAAAACTCCTAAAATGCCCAAACCTTTTTCACACACCCCACCCCTGTATTAAACTTATCGGCAAATAACGCAATATGTTGCTATTTTTTTTTAGTTTTCTAGGTCAATTCACTGGACTACAAAATGATTTATAAGTATTTGATTTTACTTACTATTCAAAGGGATGACGGATAATAATGTCTTGGCCGCGCTCGGGACCTACCGATAATAGGATAACCGGAATGCCTAAAAAGGTTTCAATAATCTTCACATACTTTAAAACTTGAGCGGGCATTTCTTCTAATTTTCTTACTTTAGAAATATCGTCGTTCCAACCCGGCAGCTCTTCGTAAACAGGTTCGCATTTTTCTAGAACATGCAAATTAGCCGGTAATTCGTTTAAAATTTTTCCGTTGTACGAGTACGCCTTGCAATATTTAATATTTTTAAGCCCACTTAAAACATCAAGCTTTGTTAACGCTAAACCCGTAAGTCCATTAATACGAACTGCATGCTTTAAACCTACCAAGTCGAGCCAACCACAACGACGCGTACGACCTGTTGTGCTGCCCACTTCGCCACCTTTTTCCTGCAAATATTTTCCTTCTTCGTTTAACAACTCGGTGGGAAAAGGACCCATGCCCACACGTGTGGTATAGGCTTTAGCAATACCAATCACATCGGTAATCACCGTTGGCCCAACACCCGCCCCACTCATGGCCCCACCAGCTACCGTATTAGAGGATGTTACAAAGGGATAGGTCCCATGATCTACATCTAAACTTGTTCCCTGTGCACCTTCAAACAAAACATGTTTTTTACTTTTAATAAGCTCGCTCACATTTACCGATACATTGCCCACGTATTTTTTGAGCTCCTGATAAAAACCTAAATACGATTTAACAATAATGGCAGCATCAAATGGCTCGGTGTTAAACATTTTGCTAAAACGTTCGTTACGACGTTTAAGTAAATTTTCAACTTTTTCTTGAAACACTTCGGGAATTTCCAAATCGCAAAATCTAATTCCCTTCCGTGCCATTTTATCTTCGTAAGCAGGCCCAATGCCTCTACCAGTGGTACCAATTTTTTTAGAACCGCTCCGCTCTTCGCGCAATTGATCCAATTTTTTATGATATGGCATAATAAGATGCGCCTGATCGGAAATAACAAGCTGCGCATCATTTTTAAGAAGGCCGCGGGCTTTAAGATTAGTAATTTCTTTAAGAAGTATTTCGGGATCTACAACAACACCGTTACCAATCATGCACGTCACGTTATCACGCAAAATCCCGGAAGGAATAAGATGAAGAACTGTTTTTTCGCCGTTTACTACTAAAGTGTGACCCGCATTATTACCACCCTGAAAACGCACTACAGCAGAAACGCTTTGGGTAAAAAGATCTACAATCTTCCCCTTACCCTCATCACCCCACTGCGCTCCTACAATAATTACACAGGCCATTCGTTCATTAGTCAACATACAGTACCCAGTATGCAGTAGAAAATTTGCTACTGATTACTGACTACTGGCTACTGGCTACTTCATCTATAATTGAACCAGTTGTACTTTAATCATACCCGGCACTTTAGAAATTTCATCCACCACTTTATTATCAATATTTCCTTCTACATTATAAAAGGAAGTAGCATTTTTGGTGGACGGTTCAAGCCCCAATTGCAAACGAGAAATATTAATATTGTTTTTAGCCAAAATGGTACCAATGTTACCTACCACACCCGGTTGATCTTTGTTAAGCACAACCAAAATTTTACCTTCGGGTACAGCTTCTAAAAAGTAATTATCTACACGCACAATACGTGGATGATTTTTCCCAAAAAGCGCACCAGCTACCACTCGGGTAGAATTTTTAAATTTAAGAGTAGCGGTAATGAGAGAAGCATAATTGTCGTTTTCGGCAACTTTACTTTCTACAACTTTAATACCACGTTCTTTGGCAATGTGCGGCGCATTAATAGAATTTACCGACGCATCTTCTAAAATGGGCGTGAGTAATCCTTTTAGGAAAGCTACTGTAAGCGGCGCTACAGGTTGTTTGGAAATTTCACCCGAATACTCAACAGCCACTTCGGTTGGTGATTCGCCAGCCAGTTGTGCCTGCAAGCTACCCAATTTTTCGGCTAATACCAAAGAGGGTCCAATTTGTTTTAAAACCTCACCGCTTACCGAGGGAACGTTTAATGCGTTTTCAATGGTACCGGTTTTTAAAAAGTTGGCAATTTGACGAGCCACATCCAATGCCACATTTTCTTGTGCTTCATCGGTGGAGGCGCCCAAATGAGGGGTGCAAATCACTTGATCTAATTTTAACAGAGGATGATTAGGATCTACCGGTTCTTTATCAAACACGTCTAAAGCAGCGCCAGCAACAATTCCTTTTTCAATAGCATCGGCTAAGTCGGCTTCGTTTACAATACCACCGCGGGCGCAATTGATGAGATACACGCCCTTTTTCATCTTGGCAAATGCATCCTTATTTAACAAATTAGCAGTTTTATCGGTTTTAGGAACATGGATAGTGATGTAATCGGCGGTTTTAAACAGCTCGTCTAATTCCACTTTTTTAACACCCAACTGAGCAGCCACTTCATCGGTTAAAAACGGATCGTAGGTGGACACTTTCATCTTTAAACCCAAAGCGCGGTCGGCCACAATTTTTCCAATATTACCACAACCAATGAGACCTAAAGTTTTTTGATACAGCTCGCTACCCATGAAACGGTTTTTTTCCCATTTACCAGCCTTCATACTGGCGGTGGCTTGAGGAATGCTGCGCGTTAAGGCACACATCATGCTGATGGCATGCTCGGCTGTGGTTACCGTGTTACCAAAAGGCGTGTTCATGACAATGATGCCTTTTTTAGAAGCGTATGGGATATCGACGTTATCAACCCCAATACCAGCACGACCAATTACTTTTAATTTGGGAGCACAATCAATAATTTCGGCAGTAATTTTGCTGGCCGAACGAATAGCTAAACCGTCGGCAGTAGCCACAGCCTTTTTTAAGGCTTCCACATCTTTACCCAGCTTGGGTTGAAAATCTACTTCAACGCCGGCATCTTTTAAAATTTTTACTGCTGTTTCGGAGAGTTCATCTGAAATGAGTACTTTCATAGTGGTTTATTTTTAAGGTTGGTTTTTTAAGTACCGATGTGTTGATTTATTGTACCAACACACCGGCACCGTTAATGTTGCGGGGCCTGGATTTGAACCAGGGACCTTCGGGTTATGAGCCCGACGAGCTACCGGGCTGCTCTACCCCGCGCTTTAAGTGAGCGTTGATATAGTGCGAAGCAGTACGGAGTGTCAAGGCAATTGACAATTATTACGGCGATTGCTACTCCACACACATGCCAATGGATTTAACAGTAGTAAAAAATATGATTGAACAAGCGCTACCAGGCTCGCAAGTAACCATTAACGATTTAGTTGGTGACGGAGACCATTTGCAAGCCATTGTGGTAAGCGATTTGTTTAAGGGTAAAATGCTAATAGCCCAGCATCAAATGGTGCTAAACCCGCTAAGAGAAAAATTAAAGGGCGAATTACATGCCTTAACCCTTAAAACCTACACCACCGAAGAATTTGAAAAGTTTAAGAAAGGATAAATATGAGCGTACAAGAACAAATTAAAAATTTAATTGATACCAATAAAGTGATTGTGTTTATGAAAGGCACACCCGAAGCCCCTCAATGTGGTTTTTCAGCACAAACAATTAAAGCCTTACAAATGGCCGGCGCCACACCCGTTGGAGTTAACGTCCTGGCCGACCCCGCTATCCGCCAAGGCATTAAAGACTTTACCAACTGGCCCACTATTCCTCAGGTATTCATTAAAGGACAATTTATTGGTGGTTGCGATATTGTAACCGAGATGTACCAGCGTGGGGAATTAAAAAAGGCGATTGACGAAGCTTAAGCCACGGCTTTTTCGAGCGCATGTTCAAAAACCCTGTAAAGTTTGTTTTCAATCTTCTCTGGGTCGTCTAGTGTATAACCGTAATTTTTAAGCAGAGATTCTGTTTCTTCTTCTATCTGCGGTTTATGATCGGCTTCTTCCAAAATAATTTTTTGCAATTCATCCTTCACAACTTCGCTGGATGTCATGCTGCGGTAAAGCGGATACATCTTCATGGCGCGACGTTCAATCATGGTGGTTGTTAATAAATAACTGGCATAACTATTATAAGAACCCCTCAAAACGTCGCTAAGCCATTCGGCCAAAGAAGCATCCAACATCTGAAAATAGCTAATTGCTTCTTCTTCGCAAATCATCCCCTCTTCGCCTTTCATCACATTTTCGGACAATTGCTTAAAAGCAAAAGCGTGACGACTTTCATCGGCAAGATGTTTTAATACATGTGCTTTAGGATGAGTTTCACAGACAGTTTTACTGATTTTACGGGCGCCAATGCGTTCGAGTAATGAAAGAGTATTGAGCCAGCGGGCTTCTAGATGGGGTGAGGCAACAATAGTTTTAAGGACGTCTTTTATCACAAAACACCTCCTACTACCTTACCCCTTTAATTGAATTAAGCAGCGAGCTTTTTTACAAAACGCGACAAGCCGGCAATACGACGAGCAGCTGTTTTGCGGTGCAACACTTTTTTATGGGCTGCTTTATGGATAAAACTTTCAACCTTGCGAAACAGCTTTTCGGCCTCTTCTTTTTTGGTAGCGGCCATTAAACTTTTAACAAGCGTACGGATATTGGCGCGTGTTTTACGGTTACGGTCTCTGCGTTTTTCGTTTTGACGTTGTCTTTTTAAAGCTGATGCATGGGTTGCCATTAAAATCTCCTATAAAAAATACTTCTTCACAAGCGGGGCAGTAAGTATTCGATTTACAAGCCCTTGTCAACCCCTAATCCTGTTTAGGCCTAGATGCGGCCAAAGCCAGATTTCTCTTTAAGCCCGCGTATTTAAGCCTTTTGATAGGGCTATTATGAAAACGGGTTTTAAAACTCTCTTCATCCATTGCCTTAAGTTCCTGTATAGAAGGCCCAAGTAACCCGGGGCGCGGCTTAAAATGATGATTATCGGTTACAGGAGCCTTGGCATTCCAGGGACACACATCTTGGCAAATATCACAGCCCACCAAATGATGACCAAGTTGCGAGGCCATATTACTGGGCATATCGCCACGATGCTCAATGGTGAGATAGGAAATACATTTATGAGAATCTAATTCATATGGTTTTAATGCCTGGGTAGGACAAGCATCAATACAACGCGTACACTTGCCGCAATGATCGATATCCGGCACGTCACTTTCCAGTTCTAAAGTAGTGAGTATTTCACCAATAAAAAAAAAGGATCCCTTTTTGGTATTAATGAGGCATGTGTTTTTGCCAATCCATCCAAGGCCCGCACTTTCAGCATAACTGCGTTCTAGTATGGCACCGGTATCCACGTAACTTTTAGTTTGAGCGTGAGGAGCAAGTTTAATAATTTCAGCTTCCAATTTCTGAAGCATCTCCCCCATCACCTCGTGATAATCATCGCCCCAGGCATAACGGGATATCCAGCCTCTGCCTTCTTCTGTGGACTCAATCGAAAAAGGGTAATTGGTATGATAGGTGAGGCCGCACACAATAAGACTCTTTACTCCCGGTAAAATTAAGTCCGGGTTGGCGCGACGATCACGGCCTCTTTTAAGATAAGTCATTCCCGCGTCATAGCCTTTGCCCAGCCATTCATCAAAAAAAGCCATGTGCGGGTGCGGCTCTGCCGGGGCAATCCCTACCAGGTCAAAGCCTAGCTCCAGGGCTTTTTGTTTAATCACGTCTTTCATCAAGCCTTGTCATTGCAAATCTTGTAGAATATAACAAGCTTACCTTTGAAACTACCTATTGACGCCCATTTACCTTCTATTTTAGACGCGCTTAAAAAGCATAACGCGCTTATTGTTAAAGCCTCGCCCGGCTCGGGTAAAACTACGCGCATTCCGCCCTATCTTTTAAAAAATAATCTTACCAATAAAGAAATTTGGGTATTAGTTCCCAAGCGTCTGGCCGCTAAAATGGCAGCGCTGCGCGTAGCCGAAGAATACGGGGAGGATGTAGGTCAAACCATAGGCTATCAATTCAGACACGAAGCTCAAAACTCCAAAGCCACACGCCTTCTCTTTTTAACCGAAGGTTTATTTATCCGTAAGCTGATGACTAACCCCACGTTAAGTCAAGTGGGCTTGGTAATTTTGGATGAATTCCACGAACGTCATTTAGATTCCGATTTGGCCTTAAGCCTCCTCGTCCATCTTCAAAAAACAAAAAGACCCGATTTAAAACTGGCTCTTCTTTCGGCAACATTGGATGCCGAAGGACTCAAAACTTATTTGAATAATCCTCCGGTTGTAGAAGTCAATGTGCCCGTGCATCCCGTCCGTTTTGAATATTTGCCATTTCCTTCACGAGAACGATTAGAAAAGTTGGTGTATCAGGCCATACTCGATTTAACCGCCAAAAATGAAACAGGTCATATTCTTGTTTTTTTACCGGGCCTAGCCGACATTAGACGTTGCGAAGAAGCTCTTTTGCCTTTTGAAAAAAATAATTTTTCCATTTTGGGATTGCATGGTGATTTTAGCAAAGAAGAACAGGAAAGAATTTTTAAAAAGTCGGATAAAACTAAAATTATTTTAGCCACCAATATTGCCGAAAGTTCACTCACGATTGATGGAGTAGCCACCGTGATTGATAGCGGATTACATAAACAAATGAGTGTATCACCCTGGAACGGTGCTTCCCTCTTACAAACCAAATCTGTTTCTAAAGCCTCAGCCATTCAACGCGCCGGCCGCGCCGGAAGAACCGGGCCAGGCACTTGCCGCAGGCTTTACACACAGTCCGATTTTGAAGGACGCATTCCTTTTGAAGCACCCGAATTACGGCGCACAGATTTGGCAGGAGCTTTTTTAAATATTTTTAACATGGGACTGCATCCATTAAAAGATCTCTCGTGGTTTGAAATGCCGCCCGAAATAGCGGCCACACAAGCCATGCTCCTCCTTGCCATGTTAGGCGCCATAGAAAATGACAAGATTACATCTTTGGGAAAAGAAATGGCCGCCCTCCCTCTTCATCCACGTCTTGCTAAATTAGTATTACAAGCGCGGGATGCAGGATTAAGAGAAGAAGGCGCACTCCTTGCTGCCATGATTAGCGAGGATGATTTTCCGTATCCCAATATTGAAGATTGCCTGCACTCTAAAAATAAATCGGCAGCGGTGAGAAAAACAGAAGAGCAAATTTTAAACCTCATTAAATCTACTACACCCAAGAAAAAAATAAAGCTCGCTCAATGCCTGCTAGCCGCTTTTCCCGATCGCGTGGCCCAGCGTAAAAAACGGGAAAAAGGTTTTGATTTAGTTTTTTGCACGGGAGGCTCGGGGCAAATGCCGGAAAAGGCCATCACCGAAACAGCGGAGTTTTACGTGGTGCTCGAAGCCATCGAAAAAAAGAATAAGGGGAAGAGCTTAACGACAGACATCGTGTGCTACTGCCCTATTGATGTGAATTGGCTGATGGATTTAAAAAGTCCGTTACTCACCGATGAAACGATTGATACTTGGGACACTACACGCAAGCGCGTGCTGGAAAAATCACTGCTCAAATATGGGGAATTAATTTTGGATGAGAGTTCTGGTGAACCGCACAACAAAACCGAAGCCTTGCGCGTGCTCCTCCGTGAAAGGAGCGACTTGGATCTTAAAAACTTTGAAGACCCTTGGAAATTTACAGAAGAATACGCGCTCAAAACAAATAACGAAGCCCTTAAAGAACAAATTTACCGCATTGTGACTGCTAAAAAATTTAAAGAAGGCTGGAGTCTCGATCTCCCCGCCCTCTTCAATCAAGCCATCTCCCAAAAAGAATTAGAAGGCTTAGATTTAGCACAAAATCTTTTTTATCTTTTAGATCCTTCTCTCCAATCTTTTTTAGAAAAGAATTTTCCCACAAGCCTCAAACTTCCTTCTGGCCGCAACGCGCAAATTCATTATGAAAACAATCAGTCGCCCTGGGTATCGTCGCGCTTACAAGATTTTTTTGGATTAAAAGAAGGTCCAAAACTCATGAACGGGCAAGTCCCGCTTCTCTTTCATCTGTTGGCTCCTAATTACAGGCCCGTGCAAGTCACGAGTGATTTAGCAAGTTTTTGGAAAAATACCTATCCGGAAGTACGCAAAGAATTATCGCGTCGTTACCCCCGCCACAAGTGGCCCGAAAATCCAAGTTAAGCAGATAAAAGTGCTAACATCTTCTTTAACGCCTTCCCCCGATGTGAAATTTGATTTTTAACAGCCAGCGGCAATTCGGCCATCGTGCATTTTTTATCGGCCAGGTAAAAATAAGGATCGTACCCAAAACCTCCTTTGCCCGATGGATTAAGAGTAATAATTCCCTCACAGGTTTCACGAATAACTGTTTCTTTTCCGGCAGGATCAATTAAAACTAGCACACATACATAACGCGCCCGACGGGATGGATCGTGAATTTGAGACATCCGCTCAATCAACATATTATTATTATCCTCGTCGGTTGCTTTAGGCCCGGCAAAACGAGCACTATAAACACCCGGATCACCATCTAAATCGTCACATTCCAAACCACTATCATCGGCCAATACGTAACCACCTTTTTGTTTAAAAATAGCTCTCGCTTTAATAAGAGCATTTTCTTCAAAGCTTGTTCCGGTTTCTTCAATCTCCCCTTTAAAACCAGCTTCATTCAAATCCACAACATCAAAACCCAAAGGAGTAAGCATCTCGCGTAGCTCACGCGTTTTACCGGTATTTTTAGTAGCAATGACAATTTTCTTTTTCATCTATCCACTACTTCAAAGCTTTCTTTTGTAACGCAATCACTTGCTCAATCCCCTTGGAGGCCACATCTTTCATGGCAACAAGATCTTTAAAGCTAAACGCCTTATGCTCAGCTGTACCCTGTACCTCCACAAAATTGCCCTCACCGTTCATTACAAAATTCATATCCACTTCGGCGGCACTATCCAGCTCGTAATCTAAATCAAGCGTCACCGTACCATCGCACACACCGGCGCTGATGGCTGCTACAGTACCCGTGATAGGGTTTTGCGTTACCTTGCCCGATTTTAATAATTTTTGGCAAGCCAAAGCAAGCGCTACATAACCTCCGTTAATACTGGCACAACGCGTCCCGCCGTCGGCTTGAATCACATCGCAGTCGATGGTGATGGAGCGTTCACCCAATTTTCTTAAATCAATCACCGAACGTAAGGCACGTCCAATGAGACGCGAAATTTCCATAGTGCGGCCACCAATTTTTCCTTTTTGAGCTTCACGAGGGCTACGGGTGTGCGTGGCGCGAGGCAGCATTTGGTATTCGGCCGTTACCCAGCCTTCACCACTGTTCTTTTTATGTCTGGGCACTTCTTCTTCAATAGATGCCGTGCAAATTACCTTGGTGTGACCTTGTGCAATAAGAACACTACCTTCAGCATAACGAGTGAAGTTTTTGGTTATTTTAACCGGACGCAATTGATTAGCTTTACGCATAAATCTCCTGTTATAGGGATGTTAGTGGCTTACCCAGCCTCTTCAACGCTCCCTGTTGAATAATTTTTTCCCGAGCCGCAATACTCTCTTCCACCATCTTTTTTTGAGAAGGCGTTATTTTGGGATGATTTAATATTTTCTTCAAGGCTAAAATCCGGTAAGAATCCATCACCGGTGTTGTGCGGCTCAACTGATCGGCATGGCCACCGTACTTTACAATCAGTTTTTCATCCATCGTGATAATGGGATACTCCAACGCTATCCTTAGCCACAAATCATAATCTTCACAAGCCGGCAAGCTTTCATCAAACATACCACATTTTTTAAAAACTTCCTGATGAATCATCACCGCCGATGGAGATACAATACATAAGGGTATACACGGCTCAAATATCCACCCCGAATGCTTTTTGTGCTTTTTCATGGGATTCACACGTTTACCATCCCTCACCCAAATTTCTTCGGTTTGAACCACTCGTACATCGGGATTATTGTGAATATATTGAAGCTGCTTTTCTAACTTATCATCCATCCACTCATCATCCGAATCCAAAAAGGCAACAAGCTCACTGCGTGAGTTTGTTATTCCTTTATTACGAGCGGCAGACACACCTGCATGAGAAATAGAAATAACGCGCAAACGTTCATCTTCTATCGTCCTTAAAAACTCGACAGTCCCATCCGTTGAGCCATCATCAACAATGATAAGTTCAAAATCACGATGGGTTTGACATAAAACAGATTCAATGGCTCGTTTTAAAACAACAAGGCGGTTGTAAGTAGGAATGATGACGGAAACAAACATGAGTTTTTATAACAAGAGCAACCTCTTTATACCAGCCGCAAAGCGGCGTTGAGGGGAGGCTCCAATCCGACTTTGCCGGTTGGAGGGGCGACGCGAGCCCCTCTAAAAGCTATCGGCCGGATCAAAAGCCGGAGGCGGTGCACCAAATTGGCTTTGATTATCAAAAGCTAAATTTTCAAAACGGGTAGATTGATTAATGAAAGCCAAACGCACCGTACCGGTGGGGCCGTTACGTTGCTTGCCAATAATAATTTCTGCCACTCCCTTATCGGGTGTGGTTTCGTTATACACTTCGTCACGGTAAATAAAAGAAATCACATCGGCGTCTTGTTCAATAGCACCCGATTCACGCAAATCGGAAAGTTGAGGACGGCGGTTAGTACGGCTTTCTACAGCACGGTTAAGCTGCGACAAGGCAATCACCGGCACTTTTAATTCTTTAGCCAGCGCTTTAAGAGAACGTGAAATTTCCGAAATTTCTTGTTCACGGCTTTGGGCACCGGCCGAACCACGCACTAATTGAAGATAATCTACAATAATAAGCCCTACTCCATGTTCCTTTTTTAAACGGCGTGCTTTAGCACGCATTTCCATAACGGTTGGACTAGCTGTATCATCGATAAAAATTTTTGCTTCAGAAAGATGTCCGGCTGCACGCGTTAAATTAGGCCAATCACGCTCTTCCAGTTGTCCCTTACGCAACTTTTGCGAATCAAGCCTGGCTTCCGCGCACAACATACGGGTAACCAGCGATTCTTTAGACATTTCCAACGAATAAATAGCAACAGGCTGTCCCTCTCGGATAGCAGCATGCTCGGCAATATTTAAAGCAAAGGCCGTTTTACCCATAGAAGGACGGGCAGCAATAATAACCAAATCACCCGGCTGAAAACCGCAGGTCATATTATCTAAATCGTTAAAACCGGTAGCCACACCCGTAATGGTTTTTTGGTTTTCTACCAGTTCTTCAATCTTTTTAAAACTGTCGATAACAATATCTTTTACATTGGCAAAACCAGATCGAGCACGGTTTTCGGAAAGACTAAAAATAATTTGTTCGGCGCTATCTATCAGCATTTGGGCATCATCAGGATTTTCATAACCCTTGGTGGCAATGTCGGCACTAGCTTCAATAAGCCTACGCACCATGGAACGATCATGGATAATACGTGCGTACGACACCACATTGGCCGATGAAGGAATAGAATCGGCAAGGCTTGATAAATAGGAAGCTCCCCCTACAAGTTCTAAGGTTCCCTGACTTTGCAAAAAATTACTCACCGTTAAAAAATCGGTAGGCTCCGACTTTTCATTTAAGGTCAGCATGGCACTAAAAATTTTAGTATGACTATCGAGATAAAAAGCTTCGGGAGTGATAAGATCGGAAACTTTGTTGATGGAATCGTGATCAATTAAAATAGCACCCAACACCGCCTTTTCGGCTTCTATGTTTTGGGGTGGAATTTTAGGTGATAATCGAGTTTCTCTTCTGACGGAGGCCTGAAACATAAACATCACCCTCGCATACAAAACAGACAGAGGTCAACCGCTTATTCGTTATCGCTAACTTCTTCAGTAACTTCTTCTTTAGGCTCTTCTTTTTTACGGCGCGATTTTTTAGGAGCTGCTTCTTCTCTGTCTTCCTTAGGAGTTTCTTTGGCTTTTACAGCAATTTTTACTTCGGCTACCACTTCAGGATGCAGTTTAATTTTAACAACATGGTCGCCCACCGTTTTAAGGGGCTGATCCAGTAAAATTAATTTTCTATCAATATCAAAGCCTTGTTCATTAATTTTTAAAGTAATTTCCTGGGAAGTAATAGAACCAAAAAGTTTATCGCCGGCACCTGCTGCATGTTCAATAGAAAACACGCTGGTTTCAAGCTTCATTTTTTGTTGCTGGCTTTTTTCTTTGGCTTTGGCCTTCTTGGCATCAATTAAACGCTTTTGATGTTCTACCATTTTTAGGCTTTTGGGATTAGCAAGCAATGCCAAGCTACGAGGAGCTAAATAATTGCGAAAATAACCGGGGGCCACATTAACCACATCCCCTACCAAACCTAAATTTTTAACTGTTTCCTGTAAAATAACCTGCATATAATCTCCGGATGAATGTTCTAATAAAAAGCCTTATACGTCGGGAAGGCCAAAGAGTTGTTGCTTGTAGCGATAAAACTAATAATTTTCAAGCCCTAATTATCAGGTTGGCCGGGTTTTTCGCCCAGCTTCCTAAAATGGATCCACGAATCAAAAAAGCCACCTAATACAAGAACTGGCCCTAAGAGTTGAAAAAGAAACACGATAATTAAAAAACACAACGATACACCCAAAAAACCAATATTCTTTTTAGATAAAAAATAAGAAATAATGGCAAGTCCTTGAAATAAATAGAGTATTCCAAAAACCACAAGCCCATTAGCCGCTATATCTACTAAGGCTGGAATAGGCTTGGTATATAACGAAAATAAAAGAAGGGCTAAAAAAGCAATAACAATCCATACAAAATTAAAAGGCACCACATATTGGCCAAACTGCACCCGTTGCATCAAAATAAGTTGGCCTGCAAAAAGCCGTTTGGCAGCATAATAATTCACAACAATCAGCACCATATAAAATGAAAACACAAAGGCGGGTGTGAGTCGTAACATATTTGTGACCAAGGTTTCTTTATACTCGTTTAAAAAGGCCAACTGCGACAGCGACATGCCCGCCTCTTTTTGAATTTTAATAAAATCATCAAGTGATTGCAGATAATGAGATTTGAGCATGGCCAGCGGATCACTAGCATGCAAGTTGACCATCACATAGTAACTTGCAAGAGTAAGCAAAAAGATAAGTGCAACATAAGTAAAGATAGGTTCAAACAGTGGAACCGACGTTTTAAAAATGCGGTCTAAGGCAAATGAGGTAAGAACCAAAATAAAATAAAACAAAATGCCAAACATAGAGGCGCTCTCTGGCCCCAAAGATGAAATAAGCCCCATACCAGGTACAGGTAAGATCCATGCAAAATGAGGGTTTGTTTTATAAAAATGATTGAGAGGTTCTAGCGCAAAAAAGTAAATGGGTAACAACACCGCCAGCGTAGCCAAGGTTGCATTTATAAAAGCACCTCTACCATAACGAAATCCCACATAAAACAAAGGAAGCGGTGTTAAAACAACAAAAAAACCGCTCAAATAAAGAGCCAAGGTAGCTCCTACTCCAAAAAGAAGTGAGAGTTTACCCGCAGCATCGGATGTGGGTGTGTTGGCCATCTTATACAGATGCGCTTATACCATAGAATGCGTTACCGAGTACGGCAATAACGCTAAAAAGCGAGCGCGCTTTACGGCTTCTACTACGCAACGTTGATGATACGCGCAGTTACCGGTCATGCGGCGCGATACCAACTTGCCTCTTTCGGTTAAAAAAGTGGTAAGCTGGCGAGGTAATTTGTAATCGATGGGAATTTCTTTATCTACGCAAAAACGACAGGCTCTTTTGCGCAACACCATATTTTTTTTCTTAAAATCTTTTTTCTCAAACTTTTTACGAGGCATATATCCTTCTTTCTTTATCTTTAAAATTAATCTTCAGGGATTAAACGGGCTTCTTCGGGAACATTAACCACTTGGCCCTTGCCCTGAGAGGCGGGGTCAAAATCTTTAGATAAACTAACAGTTAAGTAGCGGATAACATCTTCATCCAATTTTAAAACACGTTCCACTTCGGCCACAACCGAGCCTTTACCACAGTAGTTGGTGTACATGTAATGGCCCTGGCTGGTTTTATTGATAAAATAAGCCAAACGACGATTGCCCCAATCTTTTTGGTTAAGCACTTTGCCTTCGTTTTTTTCAAGCGCGGCAGCTAACTTTTCGGCAATTTTTTCAAAACGGGCGGGAGCCGCATCGGGCTTCACAATATAGACGGTTTCGTATTCGTTCATAAGTCTCCTTTTGGTTAAAACCCCCACGTTAATGCATGGGAGTAAGGTGTATTAATAAGGGTGGGATGTTTAAAGAATTACACTAAAAAGATCAAGGGTTAATTTAGCCTGCAAAATAGGTATAAACACTATAAGCAACAGCCGCGCCAGCCACAGCCCCGCCTGCAACAAGAACCACAGGCACAGCCAAGCCTAAAGCACCTCCCACAAGAACGCCAGCGGCTCCGGCAACAGCATCACCAGCAATAGCTCCGGCAACAACAGGGCCCAAAATAAATGTGCCTCCCTCAGCCCCAAGAGCAACAGCTGTACCGACTCCACCAGCTACTCCCCCAGCAACGCCAGCAACCACTTCAGGATGGGGTCTGGCGTTACAGCCTGGTAGCAGCTTGAATAACCATAATCTCGCGTAGCCGCACAAGGTGCAGCCGCTTGCTGAGTTTGCGGAACATAAACATTATTTGTTGATGAAACAGCTGAAACGCCCATAAAACATCCTTTCCCTAAAGTTTCTATCGGTTAATTTTTAAAAAAGTTGCTTAGAAATTACTCGTCAATTTGGGTGCCGTTAAAGGCATTCATGGCGGTGGTTAAGCCCTCTTTTACAAAGGCTGTACAGGCATTTACCCCTACAATAAGCAGCTCTTCTAAAACCTTTTTTTGAGTTTTGACAAAAGCGCTTAATACAAAATCAGTAACCTCCATCACACCCGGTGGACGGCCAATGCCCATTTTTAAGCGTGGAAATTCTTGAGTGCCCAAGTGACTAATAAGCGATTTAATACCATTATGCCCTGCCGCCCCACCCTTGGCAGCTAAGCGCATGCGGCCAAAAGGTAAATCGAGATCATCAAAAACAACCAAAATGTCTTGAGGGGCTACTTTATAAAAATGAGCTAATGGCTGCACAGCCTCACCCGACACATTCATAAATGTTTGCGGTTTTACGAGCAGAACTTTTTCGCCATTTATTTCGGCACTGGCTATTTCAGCTTTGTATTTGGAATCTTTAAAAGAAGATTTGAGAGTTTCGGCTAGTAAATCTACCACCATAAACCCAAAATTATGACGGGTTTTAGCGTATTCACTTCCAGGATTTCCTAGGCCTACAATTAATTTCATTCACCCACCACACCTACCAAGTATTTCAAAAGCTAGGGTCCTTTTATTTTTTTGTGTGCGTGGTCCCACTTCTAAGGCCTCACCCTAACAGAAAGGAGCCCTTTTATGTGAACTTGTGAGGCCGTAATCTAATGAACGGACTCCATAAACATAAAAAAATAAAAGGACCCTAGCTTTTGAAAGCAACGCAGAAAAACTATTTCTTCTTCTCGTCCTTTTTAGGAGCGGCTTTACCATCTTTACCAGCGGCTTCTTCAGCAACAGGAGCCTTTTGCTTGGTAACTTCAGGTTCGGCAGGAGCTGCTGCAGCACCTTCAACAGGAGCAGCAACCACTTCTTCTTCACGAGGAGCAACAACCGAGGCGATCGTTAAATCGCTATGAGCCACAGCTTCTACACCTTCGGGCAACTTAAGATTGCTCAAGTGTAAATTATGACCAATTTTTAGCTCGGTAATATCTACAGTAATTTCTTTAGGAATAGCGGTAGGCAAACACGATACCGTAATTTCGCGGGTGACGTGCTCCAAAATACCACCTTCTTTTACACCCACAGCACGGCCGGTTAAATGTACAGGAATAGCAATACGGATTTTTTTGGTGAGATCCACTTTAATAAAATCGGCATGCGTAAAATGACGTTTAATGGGATGGGCCTGATAATCTTTTAAGAGCACATTGTATTCGCCCTTACCTTCTACTTTTAAATTAATAAGGGTATTAGTTCCCAAATCACCCGAAATAGCTTTTTCAAGTTCTTTAGGATTTACTGAAATATTCAAATTATTTTCACCTTTGCCATAGTAAGTAGCAGGGATAAAACCCTTGGTGCGTAATTGGTAGCTGGCTCCACCACCGGTTTTATCGCGAACGCTTGCATTTAAAGTAACTTGCGACATAAAATTCTCCTTACAACACCTGCCCATCTGCGTTTACGCATACTCACAGGAAATCCCTTATCGCCTTATCTCGGCTCCGGGTTAAGAGTCTTAAGACTCTAATTAATTAAAAAAAATCCTCTTCAACCAGCGCCAACCCCAAAGGGGCCATTGCATGGAGGCGCTTATAGGGCGACCGTGAAACGGTACCCGTAGGGTGCGCGAGCCCTATATAAACAACGAAGACACTGAATCGCCATTGGCAATACGGTGTATGGCTTCACCCAACAAGGGTGCAACCGAAATTTGTTCGATTTTGGAACATTTTGCTCCCGCTTCTGTAAGCGGAATGGTGTTGGTAATCACCAATTTTTCCAAAGCCGATTTTTGTATCCGTTCAATTGCCGGACCCGATAATACGGGGTGCGTAATAAACGCATAAACTTTTTTAGCGCCACGATCAATTAACGCCTGAGCCGCCGTACACAAGGTACCGGCAGTATCTACAATATCATCTACGATGATGGCATTTTTACCGTTTACATCCCCAATCACATGCATCACTTCAGATTGATTAGGCGCCGGACGACGCTTATCGATTAACGCGAGCGACCCACCCATACGTTTAGCATAGGCACGGGCGCGCTCTGCACCACCAGTATCAGGCGATACAACAACCACGTCTTCAATGGGCTTAGTTTTAAAATAATCCATGAACACGGTAAGAGCGTATAAGTGATCAAACGGGATATCAAAAAAACCTTGAATTTGGGCGGCATGCAAATCAATCGATACCACACGATCGGCACCGGCCGAGGTTAAGAGATCGGCAACTAATTTAGAACTAATGGGAGTACGCGGCTGAACTTTACGATCTTGACGAGCATAACCATAATAAGGAAGCACAGCGGTAACCGTAGAAACGGAGGCACGTTTTAAAGCATCGATCATGATAAGCAGTTCCATGATATGCTCATTAGCCGGAGCACAAGTAGGCTGGATGATATAAGCATCCATCATGCGCACATTCTCATGCACTTCCACCCACACTTCGCCATCGCTAAAACGCTTGGTGGTGGCTTTGGCTAACGGAAAACCCAAAAACTCAGCAATCTCGGCCGCCAATTTAGGATTCGCATTTCCAGTAAACAAACGTATGTCTTTAAATGATGCCATATTTTAATCTTCCTCTTTCCACCAGCACCAAAGGCGCGTTGAAGGGAGGCTCAAATCCGGCTATGCCGGTTTGAGGGGCGACGCGAGCCCCTATGAATGCTGGGGTGCCTGGATTCGAACCAGGGAATGCCGGAATCAAAATCCGGTGACTTACCGCTTGTCTACACCCCAAAAAGAAAAGCGTGTTGCAAACCCACAAGCAACGTTGCCATTCATTAAATTAAATATTTTCCGTTACAAATACTCTCCACTGTCCCTGGCTTTTGGATTCCAGTTTTTTGCCAGCTTTATCAGCAGTTTCCTTATCGGCAAAAATACCAAATACACTGGGACCCGAACCTGTCATCTGGGCACCCAGAGCACCATTTTTAATGAGGAGATCTTTAATTTCACTCACGATGGGATACTTTTTAAGAGTGACGTCTTCCAAATCGTTTCTCAATACTTTAAGAACCGCTTTTTTAGAAGTGTACTCCATGGGAATTTCTTCTTTGTATTCGGGAAGATTAGGCTTGGGAACATATTTATCGTAAACACTTTTGGTAGATACCGTTACGTTGGGCGCCACAATCACCATAGGCATTTTAGGTAACTTTTTAAGTTTAGTTAAATTTTCACCAATGCCGGTGGCAATAGCAGGAGCACCAAAAAGAAAAAACGGAATATCGGCACCAAAACGGGTTCCAATTTTCATGAGCTTTTCGCGAGGGAGAGAAATTTTAAGAAGCGTATTAAGCCCCATTAAAACTGCAGCTGCATTACTAGAACCCCCACCCATACCCGAGCCTGCCGGAATGTTCTTTTTAATTTTCACCTTAATCCCAACGTTTTTGTTGGAATAAGCCATAATTTCTTTGCACACTTTATAAACTATATTTTCTTCGCCGTTAGGCACAGTAGGATCATTTTCACATTCTACCGTAATGCCCCGCTCCACAATTTCAAGCTCCACATCATCGTAAATAGATACGGCGCTATTAAGCATGCGTAATTCATGATAACCGTCCGGTCTTTTATTCATAACATCCAGACGTAAGTTAACTTTTCCGGGTGATTTAAACTTGAGAACTTTCATTCTTGTCTCCCTTATTTAAACGTTGTGATGGATGTGGTGTGCCAGCACAAAGAGGGCGCACTATATAGAAGAGGCATACAAAAAGTCAATATGGGTTTTTACTAATTATTTTAAGAGGTTAACAAAAAGATGAGCTAAAGGGCCATGGCTACTTTGTCGGATTTGGCAGCTCCCGACATAATTTTAATTTTCTGATTGGGATAAAGTTGGTTAGAACGCAAAGCATTCCAGTGCTTTAAATCGTTTACCGAAACACGGTATCTTTTGGCCAAATCCCAAAGAGTTTCCCCCTGTTTCACCCGATGAATAATAGGTTTAAAAGCCACTTTTTTAAGTAAAACAGGAGCCGGTGTGGCCGGAGCTTGACTTGAAGCAACAATTGAATTTTGATCGGTAACATTGCGAATTTTAAGAATTTGACCAACTTTAACTACTTGACTCTTACCCATTTTATTCCATTCTTGGATATCTTTAGCCCATACATCATGAGACCGGGCAATAGACGATAAAGTATCACCCTTTTTAACCTTGTACTTAGAGTATACAGGCATGGGGGGAGCTAAAGCAGCTACCTCGGCCTGAAGAGGCTGGTTATTGCGAGGCTGTGCAATAAAAATGGTACTACCCGCAGCTAAAGGCGCATTTTTAGGAAAAGCGTTCCAGCTTGCTAATTGGTCGGCTGAAATATCAAATTTTTGAGCGACACTCATCATGGTATCGCCCTCTTGTACTCTGTAAGTGAGGGCTAGCATGGCCGGATCAACATCCGAAGGGGCCTCGGGAGCTGCAGGAGCTGCCGCCAAAACATCATTAGCTTGAGTTGGAACACCTGTCTCATTGAAAGCAGGTGCCACAGGTTCTTGAGTATTTTCTGTTTCTTGAGCAACCAGGGTTTCAATATTATCACGCTGCTTTTTGTTTTTAGCTTTCTCTTTTTTAGCAGGAACAATTTCGGAAGAAGCTGTTAATAAGCCGTCGTTTTTATTCACTACACCGGGCTGAGTTTCGGCCATTAATTTTTCAAGCGCTTTACCCTCTTTAGGCACCATCACAATGCGGCCGGGAGCTAATTTGGCTTTAGCGGCAATGTTATTAATTTGAGCAATTTTTTGAGCAGGCACCTTGTATTTATTAGCAATGGTATAAAGAGTTTCGTGCTTAGCTACCCGGTGAAACACAAAATTAGCGCGGCTATTACGTGGTACTTTACAATAATTCTCGTTAAAGGTGTCGGCTGTTCCTTCGGGAAGAACAATATCGTACTTACTACCCGGCGGCGTTACTCCGGCCACTAATGATGGATTTAAATCGCGAATTTCATCAACCGATACGCCAGCACATTTAGCCAACACATAAACATCGGTTGCATCCGGTACCTTGGCCATTTCAATATCCAGCGGCTTGCGAAAGGTATCGTTACCATATCCATATTTGCGATAGTTTTTACTAATAATAGCGGCTGCTAAAATTTTAGGAACGTAATCTTTGGTTTCTTGGCGAAGCAGCCGCGATTTAGCAGAAGATAATTTCCAGTAATCGCGAGTTCCCCCCTTGCGGATTGCACTATTTACCTTACCCGCGCCGGCATTATAAGCTGCAAACGATAAATACCAATCACCATAAGTTTTATACAAATCTCGCAAATGCTGAGCTGCCGCATGAGTGGCTTTGATAAGATCACGACGTTCATCTACAAACGAACCCGATTGCAAACCATAAAGCGAACCCGTACTTTTAATAAATTGCCATGGCCCCGCTGCTGCGGCATGCGAATAGGCATTTAAATTAAAACCCGATTCAATCATACCTAAATACACCAAATCTGGCGGAAGGTTATACTGCCTAAAAATACCTTCCATAATAGGGCCGTAATAACTTAAGCGAGTTAGCCAGCGAGAAAAGTTTTTACGAAGTGGGCCGTTAAACGCCTTAATCCAACGATCTACATTGGGATTGTGAACAAGAGGGATAGAATTACGTCGATTAGGCGACCACTTGCCGTCTTCCACATGATAGGCATAAACTTCGGCTTGATCTCCTCCTGTTGTAGAATCTGCTTCCGCATCAAGCCCATTAGCCATCAGGTCTTTATTAATATTATACTCAACATAATCCATACGACCTGTTGAGCCTGTTTTTTTAGTAGACTGAGACGATTTGGCCGAGGGAGCACTCCCCCCACACGAGACGACAAAAGGCCCAATAAACACGAGGGCCACTAAAAAGATGAACTTTTTTGAAAAAACCAACACAACCTCCACAAAACAATCAATTTTATCTATAAGGATGGATGACGTACTTCTTAGTCAACACTATATACTATACAAGGAGAACACTTCAACGTTTATTCACTCTTTTTGGTCTATGCGAGCATTATTTTTTAAAAAATAATTTAAAGTTATCCACAGGAGGACTAAAAGAATTAAAAATAGCGGACAATAACGTAGAGAATTAGAGTAATAAGAAGGCCGGCCACCACATAGGAAAAAAGAACATATTTATTAAAAGCTCCTGCCTTGCGACCCTCTTCTTTTTTAAACGGGGGGTAGTAATCGGGCAAATCTAGAGCCCCATCCAACAAACCTCCTGCGCCACGACGCTTTTCCCACAACCTGCGCTCCAAGTTTTTTTGTGCTTCGGCACTCACAGGGCTTCTTAAAGTTTGCATGGCCGCTTCACGCGCTTTCTCACGCGCAATATCTGTCATTACTTCGGGATTATGTACTAAACGTAAAAACTGGAGCTCTTCTCCCAGTTTTAAAAAAATTTCTTTGGTGAGCGGGTCACCCGGATCCATCGTTTGCAACAACACAGCCAGCTCCGGATTTTCAATAAGGATGCGCACAAATTTTTCGGTAATCAGTCGCCCGTTATCGGTATACACTAAATCGGACACCAAAGCCTGACCGCTGCCAGAAAGAGCTTCCATGAGCCCTCTAAAAGTAGCCTTTTCAAATTCGGCCAAATTAAGTGTAGCCGCTTCTTCGGTTTGCCCCATGTTTTTTAAATTGCTGTAAAAAGCGAGCCAGTTTTTGCCATCTTTTTTAGCGTAAGCCGCTTCTTTTCCGTTGGGCAAATCACCCACCGGAGTTTCGCCCTGATTCAGTTTTTTAAGAATAGCTTCAAATTCACTTTCTCCATCACCATGCACCAGCCGCTTTACCAAATGCGAACTTTCACTAATGCTCGATTCAAAAAGTTTTTTACCCTCCCCTTTTTGCGCGTGGCTTTTTTGTTCCCTATGCTCTTTAATTTCTTGCCGTAACACACGCTGAAACGCCTCGCGATTTTCTACACCGGAACGCTGCTTAAATAATTGCACTATTTGAGATTGATTTAAGGAAGACGCCTGCTTGCCCTCTCCATAGCCTCTTTGCTCCAAATGGCGACGCGTGGGGGTATCCCTCAAATTTTTTTGATCAAGAACTCTTTCGGCTAATACAGCGCGGTAGTGTTCGGGCTCAGCTAAAGGACGCTGAGGCTTAGGCTGATTTTGTGGCAAGCGTTCCTGCCCCATTTTATGCCCCATCTGATCGGGTGTTTGTGCCGTTTGGAGAGCTTTTTGCTGTAAACGAAGCGCATCAAAAACATCGGCTTTTACAGGAACAGCCTGCTTTTGGGGTTGAGATGTTTGGGTTTGGGTAGCATCCGGCGTTTGCGTGTCGTTAACCGGCACTGCGTTATTGGGATCAAACTGGATGGGCGTTTGGGACATTTAAAAAAACCTTTTCTATTTCAAGATTTTACCATCTTATTAAAAGATATCTACCTAAAAAATCCGTTGCTTAGCCCTCTTTCTTCCATTAAAACCCCCTGCATGTCCGCCCTAAGTCTTGATAATCTGGAGAGAATTTTAAGCTTAAAACCAGGCGATACAAGTTCTATCACAGGGGCCTTTGGCAGTTCTCCCCATCATCAGATAGCCCAATGGGCCAGCCTCACTAAAAGACCAATTCTGATTGTCACCAGCCATTTTAAAGACGCGCTTGTTGCCAAAGATAATATCGAGTTTTTTCTCACGCAAAAAATTCCCGTTTCGCTCTTTCCATCGCTCGATGTTTTTCCCTACTATTCGCTCTCGCCTCATCCCGATACCGTGATGGAACGGATTAAAATTTTGTGGGAACTATCAACGGCTTCTACTCCGCAAATTGTCATTGCTCCTCTGCCAGCCCTGCTGCGCAAAACAATGCCACTGGAGAAGCTTAAGAAAAAAACCATTCACTTGGAAAAAGGACATGATTATCTGTTTGATGAGTTAGCCGAACAATTAGTAGATTTAGCCTATCAACGCACACCACTGGTGACGGACAGAGGCAATTTTTCGGTGCGCGGTGGACTCATTGATATTTTTTCACCAGCTCATCCTCTACCGCTGCGCATTGAATTTTTTGGCGACACGATTGAATCGATTCGTTTGTTTGATCCGGTGAGCCAGAAAACAAGCTCCCATTTGAATGAGGCGATTATTCTACCGGCGCGCGAAACGCTTTTGAGCGAATTAAAAGAAGGCTGGGCCTTAACATTAAAAGAACGGGCGGATGCCCTGGATATCCCCAAACCCATGCGCGATGTGGTGGCCGAATCGCTCAATAATAAAATTTATTTTAACGGCATCGAAAGCTTTTTACCCCTCTTTTATTCTAAAACCGAAAGTTTTTTTGATTATTTACATCCGGATACTCTTGTTATCAGCTTGGATCCCGAAAATGAAACGGTTTTGATTCACGAAGAAGAAAAGAAACTTTTTAAATCACGCGAGGAATCAGCCAGCCTTGAGAAAATTATCGAACCCAGAGAAATATTTTTAGACGAGCCTGCCTGGAAAGAGGCTCTTCACTATTACAGCCATGTGCGTTTTGGGATTACTGGTCGTAACGATACAATTGATTTAAAAACAGAAGACAACACTACGCTCAAAAATATTTTGGGCGGGATGATGATTAAAGAAGACTCGCTTAAGCCCTTGGCTAATGAACTGGCCGATAAAAAAGAAAGTGGTTTGGGTATTTACATTGTGGCATCCAGTCTTTCTCAACGAGAACGCCTGCATGATCTGTTGGGCCGTTACAATCTCCCTCTCACCGTTGCCCAAAACACGGACGAAATTAAACGCGTGATTCAGGAGGCGCAAAAAGAACCCTATCCGTCGATTGTACTCATGGAAGGAAGTTTAACCGAAGGCTTTTTATGGCCAGAGAAACAGCAATGGTGGATTACCGATCAGGAAATTTTTGGCAAAAAAACGCGCAAAGCCCCTCCTAAAGCCAAAGGTGATGCCTTTAATTCGTTTTACGATTTAACCGAAGGCGATTTTGTGGTGCACGAACTCCACGGCGTAGGCATTTATCGCGGACTCACGCATTTATCGATTAATAACGTTGGCAACGATTTTTTAATTTTAGAGTATCAGGGCGGCGATAAACTCTACGTGCCCGTCGATCAAATTGGCCGCATCAGCCGCTTTGCAGCGCAAGAAGGATCTATCCCCACGCTCGATAAAATGGGCGGCACCAGCTGGAAAAAGATACGCGAAAAAGTAAAAAGTGCCACGCGACGCTTGGCGAAAGAGTTATTAGAAATCCAAGCTCGCCGTCAAAGCGAAGTGGGTTATGCGTTTACCCCCAAGAATGATTTGTACGAAGAATTTGAAGCCACCTTCCCTTTTGATGAAACACCCGATCAGGAACGTGCCATTATAGATGTTTTGGGCGACATGGAAACACCCAAACCCATGGACCGCCTGGTGTGCGGCGATGTGGGCTATGGCAAAACCGAAGTAGCAATTAGAGCGGCTTTTAAATGCATACTCGATCACAAACAGGTAGCCGTTTTAGTACCCACCACTGTTTTAGCCTTTCAGCATTATGAAACCTTAAAAAAGAGACTCGAAAAATATCCCGTTAAACTGGGTCTTCTCTCCCGCTTTCAAACCGATGCCGAGCAAAAGAAAATTATCGAGAATTTAAAAAAGGGCGAAGTGGATATTGTCGTCGCTACGCATCGTCTACTTTCTAAAGATATCGAATTTCGTGATTTAGGACTCCTCGTCATCGACGAAGAACATCGCTTTGGAGTGGCTCACAAAGAGAAGATGAAAAAGTTAAAAAATTTGGTGGATGTTTTAACCCTGACGGCCACCCCCATCCCCCGCACGCTCAATTTTGCTCTGGTGGGAATTCGCGATTTATCTATCATTAATACTCCGCCGGCGGACCGTTTATCGGTAAACACTTATCTCACTAATTTTGATGATGGAACTATTAAAGAAGCCATCGAGCGCGAAATTAAACGTGGCGGCCAGGTGTATTTTGTTCATAATCGCGTGCAAACTATTTTAGGGATGAAAGAACGCCTCGAAAAACTCATTCCCGGCATTAGCATTGGCGTAGGCCATGGCCAAATGGAAGAAAATCAGTTAGAAGACGTGATGCTGGGTTTTATGTCGGGGAAATTTCAGGTTCTGCTGTGCACCACTATTGTAGAATCCGGATTAGATATACCCAATGCCAACACCATCATCATTAATAGAGCCGATCACATGGGACTGGCCCAACTTTATCAACTGAGAGGCCGCGTGGGCCGCTCCCACCAACGCGCTTATTGTTATCTTATCATCCCACACGACACGCTGATTACCGAAGCCGCCAAAAAGCGTTTAAGAGTAATTCAAAAATTTACCGACTTAGGCAGTGGGTTTAAAATTGCCACGCACGATTTAGAAATACGCGGCGCAGGTAATATTTTAGGTTCCGAACAATCGGGCCATATTGCAAGCGTAGGCTATGACATGTACGTAAAGCTTTTGGAAGAAGCGGTCATGTACCTCCAAGGCCAGACTTTTGAAGAAAGCATTGAGCCCGAAATTAAACTCCCTGTGTCGGCTTTAATTCCTGAAAGTTTAGTTCCCGATACACAGATGCGCCTTCTGCTCTACAAGCAACTCTCAAGTGCCAAAAATGATGAGGAATGTTTAAGCATACGCGATGAATGGATGGATCGTTTAGGCAAGCTGCCACAGGAAACAGAAAATTTAATCGAACTTATTCGCATAAAACTCATTTGTAAAAAAATAAGAATTCTTTCTATCACCCTTCAGCCTAATCGCTTAGTTTTCAGTATTGACGCTACCTGCCGGGTACCTACCGATTACTTTTTAAACAAGATGAAAAGTAATATGTCGCTTTATAAAATTATGCCTGATGGAAAATTTATTGTGTTTGACAAACAATTAAGCGAAGCCAACATGATGGAAAAAATTAAAAAGCATTTGGAAGAAATGCAGCAACACAGCAAATAATTATTTTCTATACACCCCCGTAAAACTTACATTTGCCCCACCACACTGGTTGTTATCGGCCACTACTAAATAATTTTCTACAATAAAACCTTTTACTTGGCATTCCTCAAGCTCGGGCACAGTAAAAGCATTACCTTGAGTTACAAATTTACCGGCCAAATAACCATTATGAATATTATCCCCCAACCCTTTCCAAAAACCTTCGCCGTCAATCACAAGCCCACCGGTGGAGGCATCCGTTTTAACATCCAGATGATTTAAAGCGTATTTCCAGGTACCCATAAAAGTTTGAGCCGTAGCAGGCTTTACAGGAATAATTTCGAGAGACGCTTGCGGCAACCACCCTACAGTTTCGGATGCTTTTGGATTGGCCGGTGTGTACCAAGCGCACATGTAACCTTGATAAGCACGCGACACGAGCACCTTATCACCGGGAATAAGATAGGCCTTTTTACCGCAGGTGGGGTTTACCGAAGGGCAACCATCATCATCACCAATAAAATTTATTTTTGTACCTGCAGCTCCTTTGATAGTAGCCATTTGAAAATTATTTTCCTGCGGAAATGTCCCGTTACGACAAAAGCTATCGGGATTTCCAGGAGAGGCAAAGCTTGAAGTTGAAACAAGGAGTAAGAAAGTAAAAAATATTTTTTTCATTCTTTTGTTATACACAAAACTAATTCACAAAACCAATCTTTTCATGAAAATCAAGCACGTGAGGATCGGCCTTAATGGATTTAGGATGCCACCCCAATAAAGTAAGCCCACGACTTTCGCGTAAACGACTGAGCGCCACATAGGCCTGCCCCGCTTCCCAAAGATTTTTGAGATCCACCGCCACTTCATCCAGCGTGGCCCCCTGTGATTTATGAATGGTGGTTGCGTAAGCAAGATTAACGGGAAAATTAGTGGCTGAGGCTACTTCCTCGCCTTCGGCATTGAGCATGCTAAAAGCAAAGGGCTCTACTTCAATGGTGCGGCCGCGCTTAAGCCTGATGATGAGTCGCTCCTGAAAAATCTCTATTACCTCACCCGTCGATCCATTCACAAAACGTTGCTCGGGATCATTAATGCGCATCATCACCAGCGCTCCAACTTTTAAAAGTAATTTTTCGGCAACAGGAGCATTTTGTTTTAAATTATCAAAAAAACGACTCTCGCCTTTATAAACCGTTTCAAAAGTATGGAGCTTGCCATCCACTTCGTTTAAGCGTTTTAAATTATAATTATCGGTTTGATCACGACGTCCAAAAAGATGCGTTTTGGTGCTTTCTATATAATCATCGGGAATATGATTATCTAAAAAATGAGCCACAGTATCATTCACCACGCCACAACGTAAATAATTGAGGACTTCCAGAAATTTTTTGTCTTTTGTCCTTACCATGGTATTGAGCACCGCCGGTTTAAAATCGGTTCTTTCCCACACCTCACTTAAAAAAGCCCAGTCGGGTGTACTACCAAAGCGATTCACCGGTGCCAGCTGGCAGAAATCGCCAACAGCAATCACCCGAATACCGCCCCACGCCATACTCTTCATCCTCACCTTGCGCGCAATGTGCTCGGCTGCTTCTAAAGCCGCCGATGGAATCATCGACACTTCATCTAAAATAAATCCATTAATCTCACGTAATCTCTTTTTTACCTGTTTATTTTCAACAGCCCGTTTAATGGTGGCCTCAAGCCCTCCTTCCATAATACCTAGCCCAAAAAAGCTATGAAAGGTACGCCCTCCCACAAGCACTGCCGCAGCCCCGGTGGATGCCAATGTAGGAAAAACTTTAGAGGGCATTTCTTTTAAATATTCGCGGATAAGATACGATTTCCCGCTTCCGGCACAGCCAGTAAGGAAGATATTGTCGGGCGAACGCAAGAGCTCGAGAGCTTTCTCCTGACAGGGGGTGAGTGTGGGAGTGTCATTCATAATACTTAAGAGTAACCCCCTCCTGACCTCCCCCTTAATTTAAGTGGGAGGAACTAGAGACGTCCCCCTCCCTTAGATTACCCCACAGGGGCCACTTCGAGGAGGGAGGGGAAAGGGGTGGGTTACCTCTCCCGGGAGGGGGTTACTCTTCATCATCTGATAAATTTCTTCCAGGATTCCATCAAGATTAATATTCACATCACTATTAAAAAATCTCATCACTCGAATGCAACGTGAATTTAAATAATCAGTCCTAGCCTGATCGTACTTAATATTGTCTTCTTGCAAATGCTGTGACCCATCCAGTTCCACACATAAGCGCAATTTAGGACAGTAAAAATCCAAAACATAAGCACCTACACTATATTGCCTGAAAAATCTTAAGCGCTCAATTTGACCATTCTTTAGCTTAGACCATAAGATTCTTTCATGGATGGTCATGCTTTTTCTTAAAGCTCGACGCCTTTGTTTCATCTTTAAATTGTTATAAAAAAACATAAAATTCTTGTTACCCCTTGCTTAAAACCCACGCCCCTCCCCCTTAGAGTAAGGGGGAGGACGGGAGGGGGTTACTCTTAAAAATTACGTGGCAACCCGTTCACTACGCAAGAAAAAACAACTCAAAATAAAAGAGTAACCCACCCCCTTTCCCCTCCCTTAATCTAAGGGAGGGGGACCTGCTGCTATCCTTAAGATTAGAAAGGTCAAAACTCACTCTTCCCACTTGACTAAAGCCTTTTGGAGGACTATGCCTTACTCAAAATGAATGACCATTCATTTTATGTGCGTAACCAACAACCAGTTTTAACCTTATTAAGGAGTCTTTATGCGTGACGTAGTTATTGTATCAGCTGTTCGTTCCCCCATGGGCCGTGCCATTAAGGGTCAGTATGTTTGGACCCGCATCGACGATTTAGCCGGTGAAGTGGTAAAAAAGGCCGTAGCCCAGGTTAAAAACTTGGACCCCAAACTCATTGAAGATTTAGTTCTCGGTTGCGCCATGCCCGAAGGCGAACAAGGCATGAACTTGGCTCGTAACGTGAGCTTCCTGGCCGACCTCCCTCTCTCCGTTGGCGCCGTTACCGTAAACCGTTTCTGTGCCAGCTCGCTTGAAGCCATCAACACCGCAGCACTTAACATCATGGCTGGAAACGGTGATGTGATTGTTGCTGCCGGTGCCGAATCAATGACCCACGTTCCTATGGGTGGTTTCAATCCTTCTTTAAATCCTAAATTGATGAAAGACGGCGCTCCCCAGGCTTACATCTCCATGGGTATCACCGCCGAAAATTTGGCTGCTAAACATGGAATTGGTCGCAAAGAACAAGATCAATACGCTTTTAACTCGCACATTAAAGCTTTAAAAGCCATGAAGGAAGGTCTCTTTACCGAAATCGTTCCTGTAACCATCACCAAACAGGATGGCACCACAACCACCACCAATATTGATGAAGGCCCACGTCAGCCCGACCTTGAAAAATTAGGTCAATTAAAGCCCGCTTTTAAAGAAGGTGGATCGGTTACTGCTGGTAACTCGTCACCTTTAACAGACGGTGCTGCTGCTGTTGTATTGATGAGTGCCGATAAAGCTAAAGAATTGGGCATTAAACCCTTGGCCAAAATTAAATCGATGGCTGTTGCCGGTTGCGGCCCCGAAGTGATGGGCGAAGGCCCTGCTTATGCCGTACCCAAAGCTTTAAAACGTGCTGGCCTCTCTTTAAAAGACATCGACATTTTTGAATTTAACGAAGCCTTTGCCGTGCAAACCATGAGTGTTGCTAAAATGCTGGGACTTGATTTTAACGATCCTCGCATCAACCCCAAAGGTGGCGCCATTGCTTTAGGCCATCCTTTAGGATGCACCGGTGCCCGCATCATGTCTACCTTAGTAGCCGATCTTATCGGTTACAACAAAACCTTCGGCCTTGAGTCGATGTGTATTGGCGGTGGACAGGGTCTTGCTACCATCATTGAAAGATTGAATTAGTAACCCACCCTGTCCCTCCCTTAATTTAAGGGAGGGTACGTTCTTAGCCCCTCCCACTTAAATTAAGGGGGAGGACGGGAGGGGGTTACCCGCCCGGAGGTTAATTAAAAAAGGAGTTTTTATGGAAATCAAAAAAGTAGCCGTCATTGGTTCTGGCGTAATGGGTGCCGGTATTGCTGCCCACTTAGCCAACGCAGGTATTCCTTCCCTCTTACTCGATATTGTTCCCAAATTTACAGACGAAGATGCCAAAGCCGGTTTAAATGAAACCGACAAGGCCTTCCGCAATAAAATAGCCACCAAATCTATTGCCGAAACCGTGGTTAATTCTAAGCCCGCTCTCATCTATAGTAAAAGCGATGCCAAACTCATTACCCCCGGAAATTTGGAAGATGATATTTCTAAAATTGCCGAATGTGATTGGGTGGTAGAAGTTGTGGTAGAACGTTTGGATATTAAGCAAAAAGTTTTTGCCAATATCGAAAAGCACATGAAGCCTGGCACCATCATTGCCTCCAATACCTCGGGTATCCCCTTAAAAGCCATGAGCGAAGGCAGATCGAAGGAATTTGTTAAAAACTTTATCATCACCCACTTCTTTAACCCTGTTCGCTACATGAAGTTGGTAGAAATTGTTTCTAACGAAAACACCAACCCAGAAACCGTAAAATTCATGGCCGACTTTTTGGAAAATAAACTCGGCAAAGGCGTTGTGTACGCCAAAGATAGCCCCAACTTTGTGGCTAACCGCATTGGCGTATACGCCTGGATGGCTGGCTTAAAAGAAACTATAGAACGTGGTTTAAGTGTAGAAGCCGTTGATAAAATTGTAGGTCAGCCTTTAGGCCGTCCTAAAACAGCCGCTTACCGCACCGCCGATATGGTGGGTTTAGATACCCTCCTCCACGTAAGCCAAAATACGTACGACTTGTGCACAAGCGACGAACAACGCGATGTATTTAAATTGCCTGCCGTTTTAACCCAAATGGTTGAAAAGAAAATGTTGGGTAATAAAACCAAGCAAGGGTTTTATAAATCGGAACGTAAAGCCGATGGTTCTAAAGAAGTATTATCGCTCGATCTCAAAACTTTAGAATACAAGGCGCAAGAAAAAGTACGTTACGATTCTTTGGGTGCTATTAAAAACATCGAAGAATTGCCCGAACGTATCCGCACCATGGTAAAAGCTACAGACGTAGCCGGCGAATTTGCCTGGGTAATGACACGCAACACGCTTGTGTATGCTGCTAACCGTATTCCCGAAATTGCCGATGACGTGGTGAATATTGATAACGCCATGAAATGGGGTTTTAACTGGGATGTAGGTCCGTTTGAAACCTGGGATATTTTGGGCGTAAAAGAAACCGCCGACCGCATCGTTAAAGAAGGCGGTACTTTACCGGCTATTGTTAAAGCCGTACTCGAAAAAGGTGATGGCGTTTTCTATAAGCACGAAAACGGAAAACATTTATATTTTGATGCGGTGTCCAATAGCTACAAAGCTATCCCCACTAAAGCCAACAAGATCACCATCCAAAAATTAAAGGATGAAAAGCGTGAATTAAAATCGAATACCGGCGCTTCCTTGTTAGATTTGGGTGATGGCGTGTTGTGCGTAGAATTCCACACCAAAATGAACGCGATCGATAACGATATTGGTCAAATGCTCTCCGAAGGTTTGGATTTACTTGAAAAAGATAACAACTATAAAGGCATGGTAGTGAGTAACGACGGCCAGAACTTCTCGGCCGGCGCTAACCTCATGCTCTTGTGGCTGGAAAGCCAACAGAAAAACTGGGCCAACATTGAAGCCTTGGTAAAAGGCTTTCAGGATGTCACCCAACGCATGCGTCATTTTTCTAAACCCATTGTAGCCGCTCCTTTTGGCCTTACCCTTGGTGGTGGTGCCGAAGTAGTGATGGCTTGTCACCGTGCCCGCGTGTACGGCGAACTCTATATGGGCTTGGTAGAAGTTGGTGCAGGCTTAATCCCCGGCGGTGCTGGTAACATGCGCGTGCTCTTAAACATTGAAGCCGCCCGTAAAGCTAAAGGTGCCAAGGGCTGGGCTGGTTTATCAGACGGCGGTCCTTTCCCTAAAGTTCAGGATACTTTCCAAACCGTAGCTTTTGCAAAAGTGAGCATGAGCTGCAAAGAAGCCATTGGTTATAACTATTTAACCCGTGGAGACAAAATCACTCTCTCGCGTGATGCTCTCTTGCATGATGCCAAACAAGACGTTTTGGATATGGCTAAAAACTTTACAGCCATCCCCTACCGTGAAGATATTTATCTCCCCGGCATGGGCGGCAAAATGGCTATTGAAAGTGCCATCGGTGGTTTCCGTTTACTGAACATGATCAGTGAACACGATGCCCTCATTGCCCGCAAATTGGGTCACGTACTCTGCGGCGGCAACATGCCCAACCAGGGTTATGTGAGCGAACAGCAATTGTTAGATTTAGAACGTGAAGCGTTCCTGCAATTGTGCGGCGAAGAAAAATCCCAAGCCCGCATGCAGGCTCTCCTCATGACGGGTAAGCCATTAAGAAACTAAAAGCTTACTTATAAAGATGAAATAAAAAGGCGTCTCCACAAGAGACGCCTTTTTTGTTATCATGTAGAAATACTTTACAAACAATCCTTAGTTAACTCACCCAACTCTTCCGCAAAATCTTCTTTGGAAGCGCCTGATAATTCTTGAAACATATCAATTTCACGCTGAAGGCGGCGGATTTCTTCTTGGGTAGCGGGGTCGGCTGTAGCTTCGGGAGAAGCAAGCATACTATTTACCTTACACATATTATCTTTAGCCTGGTTTAAAAAACGCTTTTTATCGCCATTACATGCCACCAAAAGTGATACACTCAATAAAAGAGAAAGGATTATTTTTTTCATGCATGCATTTTAAACAACTTACCTGCTCAATCAAGTTTTTTTAACACAGTTTAATAAATTTTTGATTACAAATTGTTACTAACAACTTACAAGACACCCTCGTATTTTTTATGTTAAGGGTATAGATATGCTTTTAGGCCTCTATTGGGACGAACTCCCTCCCGCACACTACCAGTTTGAGTATTTTCAATTTAAACCTGCCGTATTGGGACATGCCAATATTCCTCCTGCTCTTACAGCACATGTATTGGCAAAAAACCCAAAAAAACTTTTTAACGATATAAAAGCTTTATGGGAAAAATACCCACAAGCTTTAACATTAGAATATAAAATAAATAACGATCAACTTTATATAGAGATAAGCGATTACGCTTTGTACGACTTCGATTTTGCTTTCGCATTAAGCATAGAAAATATTTTTAAACAGTACACAGTAAAACCCACTTCAAACACAATCGATATCCCTTATTTATATTTGAAAAGCAGTCACAACCGATACTCAGAAAAAAAACCCGCCCTTCTTCAATGTGTATTTGGCTATGCCAAGCACAATAACGCCAGAGTATCAGAATTACGCCTAGATACCCATGTGAGTGCATTAAACAAAAAAATGTTTATTGAGGCGGTCAAAAATAACGCGCTGACCTCTGGTATTACGGTATGTTTTTACAAAGAGCACAAATGTGAGGGCTATTTTAATCTCATGTTCTTTTTTACCTTGGGTCATCAAGGATTAAACCTTAGTTCCTTTACAAAGATTGATATTGAAAAGCTGGAAGTGACGTTAGAAAAATCGATGAATCAATTTGAATCCAAAAAAGGATTTGAGTTAAAAGATAAAAACCTAGATCTCTACCCAAAATCGGAGCCTCAATTTTTACTTTTAAATAAAGATGAACCTTATTTTAAAAGATAATTTAACGCCTCAATAATTTTGGCCATAAACTATTTGTACTCAAAGGCTCCAATATCTGTTACCTGGCGTGCCTTTTTGGAAAAACGTCTCTGGTCTAAGTAATCGGTTTCAATAAAATAATATCCCCCGGCATTAATAAGAGGACTGGTAACTTTTAACTGGGGGTTATCCATATTTTTAAACTGTGGGGCTACAAACAAATTATGCCCCATATCGGTATAAGGACCAGATAAATCACCGCCTGCATTGTCGTAAAAATCGTTAAAGCAAACTTCGGTAGCAGCTGAAGTTGTCCACAAACCATTGCCACTTTGGGTTCCATAAATAATATTATTGGCTATCATGACACTTAGGTCGGAATACACTCTTATTGTGGAGTTATTAGAATTGATAAAGGTATTGTAACCAATTTTTCCTGAGGAGCTCCCCCACATAGTGATGCCGTACATGTTTTTAAGGATAACATTGTTGATAATAGTGATGTCGGTGCAGTTAGTGCCCGCATCAATACCGCTTTCACCGGCGCCCTCAATTCGGTTTTTGCTAATGAGCAGGTTTTTGGTATCTTGCATCACAATATTTTTATAACGGGCATTTTTGAGTATATTTTTTTCCAACTTAAAACCATCTACGTAATGAAGATGTACACTATTTGTTGCATTCTCAATGGTATTATTTTCAAAACTTACATTATTAAAATCGCTCATGTAATATGAATGGCCAAATAGTTTAAAACCATAAGCGCCGCCATTTATGGTGTTTTCTGTAATTTTAATATCACCACCTGGAGCTTGCGACCGGCTCCATACATGAACAGCTTCACTGGCGTTTGTAAAATTGTTGGCGGTTACTGTACCATGGATTCCATTTTCCGATAAAATGCGCACGCCCGAGCTGGAAATAGTATTAAAAGTATTGTTGCTGATAGTAATAGTGGCATTGGCAGTATTGGTGGTAATAGAAAGAGCATTTGCAAGATTTTCAAATAGGCTGTTTTGTACCGTAAGGCTTAAGGCATTGGAGGCAATAGCCGTATGTTGATCTCCTAAAAATTCCATATCGTGAATGTTACATTGGGTATTGGGGTTACAGTTTATTCCTGTGGAGGTTGAAAAACCATCAAAGGTAATTTCTTCAATTTCAAATTCTCCGCCGGTGGCTGTTACCAAAAGTCCTGTTTCTATAGGGGCAAGTCCACTGCCGTTTAAGATGCTTTGTCCGCGTCCTGCACCTATAATATGAACAGCTCGGTTAATGCGAATGCTATCAGATAAAAGATAAGTACCAGAAGCTAATTGAAGGGTATCTCCATCTTGGGCAAGAGTAGAGATGGCGGTAACCAAATCGGTAGGATCTGCATCCGATGTACCGCTTGCCTGTGCCGAACCCGTAGGGCTTGCATACCAGGTTGCAGCTTGTGCCACTGTGGTAAAAAATGATGTGATAACAAAAAACGCTGTTACTATCGTAAAACGAATCTTCATAGCATTGCTCCTTTAATCTTTCCCTATGCCAAGAGGGAAAGCAATAATGATGCCATTTTGGTTATTTTTTATATATTATAAGTATATGAAATTACTTTAATTAATTCTATTATCTCTATTTTATGGGTAATATTATACCCACTTATTGGCGGGGTGCTTTTCAAAATGAGAAGAAATAGTGGTTTGAATATAAGCAGGTAAAAATAATTTATTTGTTTTTTAAAATCTTTTTTACCGAATAAGATTTATTGAGCATATAAAAATGAATCCCAGGGACACCGTACGCTTTTAATTCGCGGCATTGATGGAGCGCATGTTCTACACCTACTTCACGCATTT
>JAIBAG010000020.1 GCA_019695305.1 bacterium | reverse complement strand
CAGAAAAGGATATTCTTCTCGTCGAACATCGTCTCAACCATAGACCGAGAAAATGTTTAGACTTTTATACTCCTGCGGAAATACTCAAAAAATTACGTAGTGGTGCACTTCCACCTTGAACGTACCATGATTTTATTCATAAAAGCCTTATTTTAAGGCAGGTTAGCCTTGGCATACGGGCTGCATACCACAAGTGTATGCAATCTAACTTTAATGAGATGTATGGCGCCGAAGGTTTGCCGCGAACAGTCTATCAAAAGCTTCATGCTTTTCTTAAAAATTTACCTGCAAAAGAATTGTTAAAGCGAGCTCAACACGCCAACATGGCCTTTTTAACCAAAGGGGTTACCTATACGGTGTATGGCGATTCGAGCGGGCTTGAAAAAATTATTCCCTTCGACATCATGCCGCGCATTTTAGACGCACAAGAGTGGGATTTATTGGAAAAAGGATTAGCACAACGCATCCGTGCACTTAATCTTTTTTTAGCCGATATTTATCATGAGCAGCATATCATCCGTGATGGCATTATTCCTTCCGATCTTATTTTTAATAATCCTCTGTATCGTCCCGAAATGAAAGGGGTGCGGGTTCCGGGTGATGTTTATATTTCTATTGCAGGCATTGATATTATTCGTGATCACGAAGGTGGTTATTATGTACTTGAAGATAATGCGCGTTGTCCGTCTGGGGTATCTTATGTTTTAGAAAATCGCGAAGTGATGCAAAAAATTTTTCCGGAACTTTTTAATTTGTATTCTGTTGAACCGGTTTCTTCCTATACCCGTGATTTATTAACCACTCTTTCTTCTCTCATGCCAACCGAAGTGAGACCTAATATTGTTCTTTTAACACCGGGCATTTTTAATAGTGCCTATTACGAGCATGCCTTTTTAGCGGCTAATATGGGTATCCAGTTGGTAGAGGGGCAAGATCTGGTTGTAAAACGTAAAAAAGTTTACATGAAAACCACCTGCGGTTTGGAAAGAATAGACGTTATATACCGTCGTATTGACGAAGATTTTCTTGATCCAGACGTTTTTAGAAGTGATTCTCAATTGGGAGTTCCCGGTCTTTTTGAATGTTTTAAAGAGGGTAATGTGGCGCTTGCTAATAGCATTGGAACCGGGATTGCCGATGATAAGGCTGTATATTCCTTTGTACCCCAAATGATAAAATATTATCTAAATGAAAAACCACTTATTGCTAATGTAGAAACTTTTTTAATGCGCGACATAGAATCTCGTGAGTATGTGCTTAATCATTTAGAAGAATTTGTGGTTAAGCCCACAGGAGGTTCTGGTGGTTATGGTATGCTTATTGGATCTGCTGCCAGTAAAAATGAACGTGAAGCTTTTGCTTGTAAAGTATTGCAGAACCCAGAGGCGTATATTGCCCAAAAAATTATTCAGCTGTCTTGTCATCCTACCTTTATTGGTGAAACGTCCACTTTTGAACCACGTCATATCGATTTACGTCCCTTTGTTTTAACTGAAGCAGGAGGCGATATCAGGTTTTTGCCTGGCGGTTTGTCGCGTGTGGCATTAACGCGTGGATCACTTGTCGTTAATTCTTCTCAGGGTGGTGGCGGTAAAGATACCTGGGTTTTAAGAAAATAATATATGTTAAGCAGAATTGCCGAAAATTTTTACTGGATTGGCCGCTACATGGAACGCGCTAACGATACCATGAATTTACTTGAGGTTACCCACTTGGCATTTATGGAGCAGGAGGGCAATGCCTCGGTTTCTAATATGTGGGAATCGCTTATTGTGGTGAATCAGGGGTTAGATTTTTTCCATAAATTTTATGCCGAGGCCAACGAACAAACAGTTCATTCGTTTTTAATTTTTTCAAGGGAAAATCTGAGTTCCATTTTTAGTTGTATTTCTACTGTTCGCGATAACATGAGGGCTGTGCGCAACCAAATTTCTAGTCCACTGTGGATGATTGTGAATGAATTTTATTTATGGCTTAAAAACCGCAATATTCACGAAATACTTTCGTTTGATCCGTCTATGTTTTATAGACGTGTAAAAGATTTTGGTTTTGCCTTTTTTGGAGCGCTTGATAACACGCTCATGCGGGATGAAGCCTGGCAATTTATTCACTTGGGCAGAGCATTAGAAAGAGCTCTGGAAACGGCATCGCTTTTAGATCTTAAATATCACGTTTTGTTAGAAAGTGTTGATGAAGTAGGAAAGCCTGTAGATATTCATCAATGGCAAATATTATTACGATCGGTGGATGGGTTGGAACCATATTTAAATACATATTCCAATCGCATTGATCCGGCCAATATTGCCGAACTTCTCATTTTAAACCGGCGTTTTCCTAAATCGGTTCTTTTTAATCTGACGCGTATTAAAAAATTAATGACAGAAATGCCGCACCAAGATCAGTCGATGGCCTATTGGCTTTTAAATCAAAAAATTATCGGTTTGTTGTCTGAAATTGAGTCTACTTCCATTCCTGTTATTTTTGAAGTAGGGTACCATACCTACTTACAAAGCATTATTGAGCAGCTACTTTTGGTGCACGGGCATTTTTCACAAACTTACTTTGGAGGCTTGGAAGATATTACGGGGAGTACAGAATAGCTTAATTGAATTAAGTTATTCTGTTTACTCCCCGTTATGCAGAGCGGATCATAATGAAATATTTTATGTTCCGCGTAGCGCAGCCAGTAATATGAGCTCATCCGTTTTTATTCGTCATCATACGCGTTACCGCTACGACAGGCCGGTTTCTTTATCGGAGCAAAAAGTATTTTTAAAAGTACAGTCTCAGTCACGTGTGCCTGTAGAAAAATACAGTCTTAAGGTACGCCCGGCACCTGTTAATATTGATTGGGCTCACGACGCTTATGGTAACGAATATGCGCGTGTATCTGTTTTAGGGCACGTAACGGTGTTAGATATTGAGGTTGAACTTTTGGCTCATCTGGGCCGGGCCGATTTAACGATGAACAGTTTAGAAGATGAATCCGTTCGATATCCGTTTATTTATCGTTCGCCTCTGCGTGATAAATTAATTCCTTATCAAAAAACAGAGCTGGTTTATCCGGTGTTGGAAGATTATTTAGACGCGCTTCATGCAAAAGGTACTGCTTATACTTTTGATTGGGTGGAGAGGGTAGCTATCAGCATTAAGGAAGATGTTACTTACGAAAAGCGTTTTGAGCCAGGTGTTCAAACGGCGGTTGAAACCCTTACTAAACGCAAGGGCTCATGTCGCGATTTTGCATGGCTGGCTGTTCAAATTTTTAGGCAATTAGGAATAGCGGCTCGTTTTGTATCGGGCTATTTGGTGCAACTTAAACAAGATTCTCATGAGGTTGATTTTCATGCTTGGGCCGAGGCTTTTTTACCTGGTGCTGGTTGGGTAGGAATTGATGCTACCTCGGGTTTGCTTACGGGCCCCGGTCATATCCCGCTTGCTATGACGCCCTTCCCAGAGGAGGCAGGGCCCGTAATAGGTTTTGTTGATCGTTGCGAGTCGGTATTAGAAACACAAATGTCGGTTCATAAAATAGAGCAATCCCCAGGCTATCTATAACTCTCAAAATATATCCTTGGTTTTTTGCCGTTGTTGTGGTTAGTTTTTTTGAATGGAAGATAAAATTATATGCAACGGTATGAGCTTTGAATGTGAGCTCGGTTTTCATCCCTACGAAAAGAAAATTCGCCAAAAAATTACTCTCGATTTGGAAGTGGGAGTATACGCTATTGATACGTCAAAAAAGGACGATATTGATGCTATCAAAATGGATTATTTTGAAGCTAATCAAATGCTTGGCAAGTTGTTTGAGTCGCGTCGCTATAATTTGTTAGAAACAGTGGCTGAAGATGTGGCCGAGCTGTTGCTTCATAATTTTTCCATTGTATCTGTTCTGGTTAAAGTAACGAAATACCCGCTTGAGATGCCCAATGTTCCGGCCGTATCTTATGTGTGTTTCCGCAAAAAATGAAACGTATTATCACGAATACCGCTATTTCATTAGATGGGCGCATTAGTATTGAGCCTCAAAAACATGTGTGGCTGGGTTCGTCAGAAGATCAAAAGCGAATGCAGGCACTTAGGGGCGAGGCTGATGCTGTATTAATTGGTGGTCAAAGTTTTCGCAATAATCCCTTCCCTTTGCTGCCGTTGCCAGAGCAAATTTGGAAAACGGGATTTTGCAATGTGATTGTAACGCGCTCTGATCCTTTATCTTTGCCTCTCCCTGATGCGCATTTAGTGCAACGTCTGTTTATAACTTCGGCCCAGCCTGTAAATAAACCCGTTGATCGCGAGATTTTGTATAAAAATAACATTACTCCTTCCTGGATAGTAGAAGAGCTTGAAAAGCGTGGTGTGGAAACATTGTTAATTGAAGGCGGTGGGGATTTGATTTATCAATTTATAAAAGCGGGGCTTGTTCATGAGCTTTATGTTACTCTTACACCACGTTTGGTAGGCAAAAAGGGTTCTCCTACTTTGTGTGATGGCGACGGTTTTGGCGATTTTAAAAATTTAGACCTGGTTTCTTGTGAAAAAGTAGGGAGTGAGGTTTTTTTAAGATATAAAATGCTTTAAAATCTGCCTCTATTTATCTCTTGGATTTCGTTAAAACTTGTGGTTGAAACCCACATGTCCTTTACTATTTATCATAATCCCCGTTGTACCAAATCACGTCAAACCTTGGAGCTTTTGGAAAAAAAGGGAATTAAGCCCATCGTGGTTGAATATCTAAAAACACCACCTACGGCCTTGGAGCTGGATAAAATCCTCAAAGCTTTAAAGTTAAATCCTCAAGATATTATTCGAATAAAAGAAGATCGGTATCAGGAATTAAAATTAAAAGATAAAAAACTTTCGCGTGATGAATGGATTAACATTTTAATCGATAATCCTGTTCTTATTGAGCGACCCATTGTGGTAATTGGTAACAAAGCGGTTATTGGCCGCCCTCCCGAAAATATTCTTCCTCTCTTATAAGGAGCTTTATGACAAACTGGATGATTTATGGTGCTAACGGTTATACTGGAAAACTTATTTCCGAGCGCGCGAAAGAAATAGGTTTAAGTCCGGTAATTGCAGGACGGAATAAAAACGAAATTATGGCAATGGCAAATGATTTAGGTTTTGAACCGCGCGTGTTTGGCCTGAGAAGTGTGGACGAAGTAGTAAAAAATCTTGAGGGCATTGATACGGTACTTTTATGCGCCGGACCTTTTTCGGCTACTAGCCGTGTGATGGTGGATGCTTGTATAAAAGCCAAGGTAAATTATTTAGATATTACCGGTGAGATTGATGTTTTTGAATCTATCTTTCAAAGGACAGATGAGTTTAAGCAAGCTGGCATTGCGGCCATGCCAGGAGTGGGTTTTGATGTTGTGCCTACCGATTGTTTAGCTGCTCAGTTAAAAAAGAAAATGCCAGAAGCCACGCATTTAGAGCTGGCTGTTATGACAAATGGTGGTGTCAGTCCAGGTACTCTTAAAACTATGGTAGAAGGTTTAGGGCGAGGTGGGCGTGTTCGTAAAGATGGTAAGCTCACAATTGTAAATAACACTTATAAAGTGAAACAAATACCAATTGCCGAGAGATCGATGTGGGCGGTAAGTAGTGCGTGGGGCGATGTTGCTACAGCTTATTATTCTACCGATATTCCTAATATTGAAGTTTATTTTGCTATGCCCCGTGGAATTATTCGTGTGATGCGCTTTTTGGATTTTATACGTCCCGCGTTACGTTTTAAGCCGGTACAAGGGGGGATTAAAAAACTTATCCCTCTTTTTGTAAAAGGACCTAACGTAGCATCGCGTGAACGGCATAAAGTTTATTTATATGGTAAGGTGAGTAATGGTGATGGAAAAGGTTATGAAGGTCGCGCGGTAGTTCCGGAGGGTTATAAATTTACGGTAATTTCGGCTATGGAAGCGGTGGAGCGGATAAGAATGGGAAGCTTTAAAGGGGCTCTTACACCCTCAATGGCTTTTGGTGAAAACTTTTCCGATGGATTATTTGTATAGTTCTAAAGCTGTTTTTGGAAAAAATAAATAAAAACTAACACCATCAGTTTTGTTTTGAGCATAAATTGTGCCGTGGTGAGCCCCCATAATTTCCTTACAAATAGCTAGTCCTAGTCCGTACCCCTTTTTTTGATCGCTTTTGTTTGCCTGAGTAAATTTGTCAAAAATGATGGTTAATTTGTTAGGTGGAATTTGCTGGCCTTTATTGTGGCACTCTATAGTTAGTCCGGCGGTGCTTTCAATAACGCTAAAAAATATAATGCCTTTTTCCAGTGTATTTTTTACGGCATTACTTAATAAATTTCGTAACACTTGTCTTATTTTAAAAGCGTCTACTTTTAGTTTAAAAGAAGAGTCGATAGAAGGATCAAGAATCACCTTAAGTTTTTTTTGCTTGAGGAGTAGTTCCATCTCTTCGAGAGTTTTTTGAAGCAAATCACCAATTATACTTGGTTTAATATCAAGTGTAAAAATACCGCTTTCAAGACGTTCCAGTTCTAAAATTTCTTCCGACAGATTTTTTATGATGCCAACTTGCCGTTCAATAATGTCGTGTATGTGGGCATCTTCATTTTTGTTAATGTTGGGGTCTTTAAGGGCGGCAAGGGACATTTGAATGGTGGTAAGAGGTGAGCGAATGTCGTGTGCCACAACATGCAATAATTGATCCATGCTTTGTTTTTGTATCCATAATTTTTTTGCTGTTAGTCCAAGAGTAAGGCCAAACAAGGCAAAAACTATAGATGTGGGTACTGTTACATAAAACAATGTAAACAGATGATCGGTATAAAGATGTTTGATCCAAGGGAAAAAAGAAATACCTTCACTATAAAAGAGATAGGTTAAAAGAATGTATCCAAGTGGACTCCCTAGGCTTAGCAAGATGCCTAAAAATGTAGTCTTATAATGAAAATGTCTGGTTACTTTTTTATCCATTATAATTAATTATTCTACAATTTTGTCAGTTTATGCAATAAATGAATCACGGTTGGATGTGATATAAATCAGGTTTAATTATCTTGTTTGGTTTTGTTAATAAGGCTTATGTTAAAGAATAATATTACTCGATGCCCTTGGTCGGGCACGGATCCTCTCTACATTCATTATCACGATACAGAATGGGGTGTGCCGGTTTATGATGATAAAAAATTATTTGAATTTATTATTTTAGAGGGAGCACAAGCTGGTTTAAGCTGGCTTACCGTTCTTAAAAAACGTGAAAACTATCGTGAGGCCTTTGATGTTTTTGATGTAGAAAAAATTGCACGTTACAATAAACGTAAAATTGAATCTCTTTTAAAAAATCCAGGAATTATTCGGAATCGTCTCAAGATAGAATCTGCGGTGAAGAACGCTCGGGGTTTTTTAAGGATTCAGGACGAGTTCGGCAGTTTTTCCAAGTATCAATGGAACTTTGTAGGGAATAAGCCGATAGTGAATAAGCTCAAAAGCTTAAAAGAGATACAGCCAAAAACTGAAATATCGGATGCTTTGAGTAAAGATTTAAAAAAGCGTGGTTTTAATTTTGTGGGTTCCACTATTATGTACGCCCATATGCAAGCGGTAGGGATGGTGAATGATCACCTTACAAGTTGTTTTAGGTATAAGCAGGTATGAAGTTTCAGTTTAAAAATTTTGTCAAGTATGTGGCTAAGCGTGCTCATGAAGCCGCTATTGTAGAGGGGGCGGCTTCTGTTGCCTTTTTCGCCTTGTTTTCACTGTTCCCGCTCATCATCATTTTGGTGAGTATTTTATCTGTTATATACCGCGACCAACTATCCGATGTGCAAATTATGAATATGCTTGTGGATGTGTTGCCTATTCATCAATTGCCGGTTGTTACCGAAAACTTAAAAAAAATTCTTAAAGTAAGAGCCTCGTTTAGTGTGGTGAGTGCCGTGCTTCTTGTTTTTACGTCTACAAATGTGTTTAATGCGTTAACGCGCAATGTTCAAAAAGCCTGGCCTCAGGTTTTACCGCGAAGCTTTATAAAAAAGAGGTTGGTGTCGTTTGGTTTGTTTATTTCTCTCAATCTTTTAGTTCCATTCTTTTTTATGGCCAAAACCCTGCTTGCTTTTTTGGCCAGTATCCATTGGAGTTTTATTCCCAAAATAACGGCCGATATTATTAATTGGTTGTCGGGAGTTGTGATTTATATATTTATAATGCTAGCCTACACACTGCTCTACAAAATAGTACCACGCCATTTTGTGAGATGGGCCGATGCCTTAAAGGGGAGCGTTATTATTACCTTGTTATCAGCCTTTACTACCTATGGTTTTGGAAAATATTTCACCAGTGGTTTATCGCGGTATACACTTATTTATGGGTCTTTAGGGGCTTTTGTAGCGCTTATGATGTGGATTTTCCTGCTTAGTTTTTTAGCTCTGGCAGGGGCGCATCTTACCTACGGTTTGCGTCATTATAAAGATCATGTTTCAAAATAAAATTCTTCATTGACCTATCTGGAGAATCTGTTTAGTCAGAATCATCATACATTAAAAAGGAGAAACTATGGCACTTTTACTTGGCGATACCGCCCCTGATTTTACACAAGATTCAACTGAAGGTTCTATCAATTTTTACCAATGGGCTGGAGAAAACTGGGTGATTCTTTTTTCTCATCCCAAAGATTTTACTCCTGTGTGTACCACAGAACTTGGTGCTGTGGCTAAACTTAAAGATGAATTTGCCAAGCGTAAAACCAAGGTGCTGGCTTTATCGGTGGATAGTGTTGATTCTCACAAAAAATGGATTGGTGATATCAACGAAACGCAAAATACCGCAGTTAATTATCCTATCTTGGCGGATGAAGATAAAAAAGTGGCTACTCTATACGGCATGATTCATCCTAAAGAGCTTGAAACCTTAACCGTGCGTTCGGTGTTTATCATAGACCCGGCTAAAAAAGTACGCTTAACCATCACGTATCCTGCTCCTACAGGACGCAATTTTAACGAAATTCTGCGTGTTCTCGACGCTCTTCAATTAACCGCTGGTTACAGCGTGGCTACACCGGTTAACTGGAAAGATGGGGATGATGTCATTATTGTGCCGTCAATTACCGATCCAAAAATAATCGCCGAAAAATTTCCTAAAGGGCATAAGGTGATTAAGCCTTATTTGCGTACTACGCCGCAGCCTAATAAATAAGTAGTGTGCTGCTTAGTTTAAAATAATGGAGAAGAAGGGGATCATGTGTTACAAAAGTGATATGCGATTCCCTTTTTTATTTATAACACTTTTATTTATGGCCTGCTCTGCAGCTACGGCCACGGGAGGAGATAAAATGAATAAGGATGATCTTAAAAAGAAACTCACCCCCATGCAATATCATGTTACCCAAGAGGCCGGTACTGAACGCCCCTTTCAAAATGAGTATTGGGATAATCATCGCGATGGCATTTATGTAGATGTGGTGAGTGGTAAAGTGCTTTTTAGTTCTACCGATAAATTTGATTCGGGCAGTGGTTGGCCCAGCTTTACAAAGCCCGTGGATCAGGCCAGTGTGGCAGAAAATAAAGATATGAGCCATGGTATGGTACGTACCGAGGTGGTAAGTAGCGATTCTAAATCACACTTAGGTCATGTGTTTGATGATGGCCCGGGGCCTACGGGGATGCGTTATTGCATTAATAGTGCTTCCCTTCGCTTTATTCCCAAAGAAGAAATGGCTAAAGAGGGTTATGGCGATTATCTTTTTTTATTTCAAAAATAATTTTTTAATAATCAAAAATCTTTTATGGTTTTGATACGTATGATTTATAAGAAAGGAATTGATATGAAAAAAATTGTAACATTAACTCTTTTGTTTTTGATGGTTGGTTCTGTATCGCCTGTTTGGGCTCGTCATTCGCGGTACAATAGTGATGCAGAATGGCAAGAAAAACATGATGAGCGAGTTAAAGAGCGAACCGATAAAATGGCTAAGGAGCTGGGGTTAACCAACGAACAAAAAATAAAATTTGAAAAAATTCTCAAAGAGCATGGAGATCAATTTAGAGCTTTGAGAGAAGAAACAAATAAAAAGAAGCAGGCCTTAAAAGCCGATTTAGATAAAGATCTGAAAGAATTGCTTAATGCCGAACAAGAAAAAAAATATGAAGAAATTAAGCAAGAGCATACAGGGTTCACTAAAAAGGGTGGTGCCCATCATAAAAAGGCCAAGTAATTCGTTTTAACACCCCCTCTTTTTTCAAAAAAGAGGGGGTTTTTCTTGATATTTACTTCAAACAAAAATAAGAAGTGGCCATGGATGTGGCAGCTTCCCAACATGTAACCGACCCCGTTTGTGGGATGACTGTTACTACGCAAGTCCCTGATAAAATTTTTTACAATAATCAGACCTATTATTTTTGTTGCGATGGTTGTAAAAACACCTTTGAACAAGACCCCGAACATCATTTAAATAAGCCTAAATTAAATTTTGATTGTTGTCCCACTTCCGCTTTGCCTTCTATTAAGCCAGGAGAAAAAACTTATTATACTTGCCCCATGCATTTGGAGATTAAGCAAGATAAACCCGGTATTTGTCCCAAATGTGGCATGGCGTTGGAATTAGTGGGAGGCATTGATGCGGAAAATATTGAACTTAAAAGCATGCAAAAACGCTTTTGGGTGAGTCTTGCTTTTAATATTCCTCTTTTTTTACTGGCGATGCTTCCTATGATGGGGCTGCGTAAGATTATACCGTTAACTGTTTTTCAATCTCATATAGCCGAACTTATTTTAGCTTTGCCTATTTTAACTTGGGGAGCATGGCCTTTTTATGAAAGGGCGATTTTATCTATTAAGCATCAATCGGCAAATATGTTTACGCTTATTGGTATGGGGGTGTTGGCCTCTCTTTTGTACAGTTTAGCTGCTGTTTTCTACCCTGAGTTCTTTCCCGTTATTTATCGAACGCATCATGGCACCGTTGGTACTTATTTTGAGGCTGCAGCAACAATTATAACACTGGTATTGTTGGGGCAGGTTTTGGAGCTGCGTGCGCGCGAAAAAACATCCAAGGCCATTTCTGGTTTGCTGAGTCTGGCTCCTAAAACAGCCTTGCTTATTGTTAATGGCGAAGCAAAAGAGATTGCACTCGAACAAGTTAAAGAGGGTGATAGGCTTAAAGTATTAGAGGGTGCCCGTATCCCTGTGGATGGAGATGTATTAAGCGGTGAAAGTACGGTAGATGAATCAATGATGACGGGCGAAAGTTTTCCTATTGATAAAGTGCCTGGCGATGCCGTCTTAGGTGGTACTATTAATCTTTCTAAAATTCTGGAAATTCGCGCAACCAAAGTGGGCACTGACAGTATGCTTTCACAAATTGTACAGGCTGTTCAAAAAGCAAGCATGAGCCGAGCGCCGCTCCAAAATAGAGCAGATATGTTGGCGAAATATTTTGTGCCCATTGTTTTTTTAGTTTCGTTTATAACCATTTTAGTATGGGCACTATGGGGACCAGCTCCCGGTTATGTTTATGGACTTATTAATGCCGTGTCGGTTCTTTTAATTGCTTGTCCCTGCGCTTTTGGTTTGGCTACGCCCGTCTCCATAGTAGTTGGAATGGGAAGGGCTGCAGGTTTAGGTATTTTATTTAAAAATGCCGAAACACTGGAGCGTTTGGGTGATACCCAACATATTGTTGTCGATAAAACAGGAACATTAACGGAGGGAAAACCTGTTATTGATGATATTTTGGTATCACCCGATTTTGGGCGCAAAAGGGCTGTTAGTCTTGCCTTGGCCTTAGAGCAAAATAGTCGGCATCCCTTAGCTCATGCATTTAAACAATTAGCCGACCCCCTCAGTGAAGTGCTGTTGCTTACCGATGTAGCCAATATTCCGGGGCGTGGTTTAAAAGCCATGCTCAACCATCAGGAAGTTTTATTTGGAAATGAAAAACTAATTGATGAAAACAATATTCCAAAAAAAGAGTTTGCGCAGCATATTGAGAGGCTTAAAAAAGAAGGGAAAACACTTCTTTTGTTAGCTTTTTGTCAAAAGCTAGTGGCAATTTTTGGAGCGGTGGATCCGGTTAAAGAATCAACTCCTCGTGCGTTAAAACTATTGTCCGATTTAAAGATCCCGGTAACAATGTTAACGGGTGATCAACCCATGGCCGCAAAACGTGTGGCGGATAGTTTGAATATCCCTTTTGAAGCGGGCCTTATGCCTCAGGATAAACTGGCATTCATCAAAAAATTGCAGGAAGCTGGAACAATCGTTGCTATGGCGGGAGACGGTATTAACGATGCGCCGGGTTTAACACAGGCCAATATTGGTATTGCGATGGGTAACGGAAGTGATTTGGCTATTGAGGCTGCCGGTGTAACGCTTGTAAAAGGCGATTTAGAACATATTACCAAGGCTATTTTGTTATCACGAACTGTAGTTAAGAACATAAAGCAAAATCTCTTTTTTGCCTTTATCTACAATGCCATTGGTATTCCTGTTGCGGCTGGTATTTTTTATCCGATCTCAGGCATGGTGTTATGGCCAATGACGGCGGCATTAGCTATGAGTTTAAGTTCGGTATCGGTTATCGGTAATGCTTTAAGGCTAAAAAAAATTAAGGTTTAAATGAAAATAGCTGTCGCCGTAAAGACCAATGCTCGTCATGAAAAAGTGGAAAAGCTATCGGATACCCAGTACAAGGTTTCGGTAAATGCTCCTCCTGTTGAGGGACGAGCCAATGAGGCTATCATTAAAATATTATCTCGGTATTTTAATATCGCGCCATCCAAGATTGTTCTTTTAAAAGGCCAGGCGTCTAAAAATAAAATTTTTGAGGTGTTGGCAGCATGATTAAAAATAATTTTATAAACGTAAGCGGGATAAAACTTCATGTGGTAGAAGCGGGGCCAAAAGATGGACCTCTTGTTTTATTGCTTCATGGTTTCCCCGAATATTGGAAATGTTGGGATTTGCAAATAAAACCTCTTATTGACGCTGGTTATCGTCTCATTATGCCAGATCAGCGTGGCTATAATTTAAGTGATAAGCCTAAAAGAATTAAAGATTATTGTTTGGATGTTTTAGCCGATGATATGGCCGCTTTAATTGATCATTATGGTGGTAAGGCTGCTGTTATTTGTCACGATTGGGGTGGGGCGGTAGGATGGTTTTTAGCCAATAAATATCCCGAGAAAATTTCAAAATTTATTGTGCTGAATATGTCACATCACAGTGTGATGAAAAAGTTTTTACAGACCAATCTCAAGCAATTACGTCGCAGCTGGTATATTTTCTTTTTTCAGCTTCCTTTTTTGCCGGAGCTTTATCTTAAATCGAAAAATTTCTTAACTTTAAGAAAAGGGCTTAAGGTAGGGATGTCGGATGCGGCTTTTAAAAACCTTAATTTGGATGAGTACATTGCCACTTGGAGTGAGCCGGGTGCTATTGAAAGTATTTTACGTTGGTATAGGGCGGCGGTGCAATGCCCGCCTAAAAAATTACCTAGCCCGCGTATTACCATGCCGTCGCTGGTGATTTGGGGAAAAGATGATCCATATTTGGGTGTGGAGATGGCTAAACCCAGTGCGGATATGTGTGATCATCACCAATTGATTATTATAGAAAATGCCGGTCATTGGGTGCAGCGGGATCAACCCGAGATTGTGAATCGGGAAATTCTTAAATTTTTAAAATAATATGAGTTCTTCTAAAACATCCAAAGGAGCCCTGTTGGTAGGAATGGGCATTTTTCTTTCCCGTTTTGCAGGGCTTATTCGCGAGCGTGTGTTTGCGCATTATTTTGGCAATTCCATTGCTGCTGCCGCGTTTAAAGCAGCGCTGCGTATTCCCAATTTTTTACAAAATCTTTTTGGAGAGGGTGTGCTTTCGGCTTCTTTTATTCCTGTGTATGCCTCTCTTATTGGTCAAAAAAAAGATAAGGATGCCGAGACGGTAGCCAATGCAGTGTTTGGTCTGCTTTTACTCATGGTAGCCTTGGTAGTGGGGCTAAGCATAGTTTTTACACCGGTTTTTATTGATATGATTGCACCCGGTTTTCATGATGAAACCCGCAATCTGGCTATCACTCTAGTGCGTATTATTTTTCCGGGAACAGGCTTACTGGTGTTGTCGGCCTGGTGTTTGGGGATTTTAAATAGTCATCGCCGTTTTTTGCTGTCGTATGCTGCCCCGGTATTTTGGAATGCCGCTATCATTGGGGCTCTTCTTATTTTTGGCGGTACTTCTCAGGATCAACTGGCTATTTATACGGCTTATGGATTAGTAGTAGGATGCTTGCTACAATTTTTAGTACAAATGCCCTCTGTGCTTAAATTAATCCATTCGTTTAAGCCTTCTCTTTCAGTGGCGCATCAATCAGTTAGACAAATCATACGAAGTTTTGGCCCTCTTCTTGTTGGTCGTGGAGTAGTGCAGGTGAGTGCTTATATCGATACTGCTTACGGTTCGCTTATTTCAGAACGTGCGCTTTCGGCCTTGGCTTATGCTCAAACACTTTATCTTATACCTGTAAGCCTTTTTGGTATGGCTATTTCGGCGGCCGAGCTTCCTGCTATGTCGCAAGCTAGTGGCACGCCCGAGGAAGTGGCGCAGATTTTACGCGCGCGTATTAATGATGGTTTACGAAATATTGCCTTTTTTGTAATCCCGTCGGTGGTTGCCTTTTTGGTGTTGGGCGATGTTGTGAGTGGCGCGCTTTTTCAAACCGGACGTTTTACCCCGGAAGATACACGTTATTTGTGGTATTTGCTTATGGGTGCCACGGTAGGCTTACTTGCTACCACAATGGGGCGCTTATATTCTTCTACTTTTTATGCGTTAAAAGATACCAAAACGCCACTTTATTTTGCTATGGTGCGTGTTGCTTTAACGGCCATTAGTGCCTATTGGTGTGCCGTTAAACTACCTGGTGTGCTGGGTCTTCCTCAAGAGATGGGTGGGGTGGGTATTACCGCCACCACAGGATTTTCAGCTTGGATTGAGTTCTTGCTCCTCCGTTCTACCTTATCGCGTCGTATTGGTAAAACAGGAGTTCCTCGTTCCTCATTAATTAAGTTATGGGGAAGTGCCTTGGGCACTGGCGCTATTGGCCTTGTTATTAAATATGCGCTGGCTCTCCATTATGGATTTGTGCTTACTAGCCAATGGGGAGGCAAATTTTTGGCCATGCCTTTTTTAAGCCCGGTTATAACGGCATTGGCTGTTTTAGTTCCTTTTAGTTTGCTTTATTTAGGTTTTGGAATTTTTTTTAACATACCCGAAGCTTTGGTGATTAAACGCAAAATTTTAAAAAGATGAACATTCAATCCGCCTATTTAGCTCATCCCGATTTTGAAAATGAACTTGAAGACGAGCTTGGAAAAGGTTTTGTTAAAAAGGAACGTTGGTATTTCTCTGATAAGCCGCCCATTAATTCTGTTTGGGCGCAGGATATTTGGCTTGATCCGCAACTTATTCCCATCGCCTCTATCTCGGATGCTGTTAAAAAGCTGCGTGCCTTGGGCTTGCACTGGCATTTGCATTCTATCGATCATCATCGGCGGGCGGCTTTAATTCAAGCGGAACTCCCCAAACTTAAAAATCCCCTTGTTATTTTTCCGGATATTCCCACCATAAAAGCCGCTGGCGGCTGGATGTTGTGGGATAAAGATACGCTGTTAGCGAGCCCTCATCGTTCTCATTTATACCCGGATGGTCTTATTCCCTTTGTAGAAGATAAAGAAACCCCACCTAATAGAGCATATTTAAAATTATGGGAGGCTCTTACTTTGCTTGCTAAACGTCCTCAACAGGGAGAGATTTGTCTCGATTTAGGAAGTAGCCCCGGTGGCTGGACCTGGGTGCTGCAAACTTTGGGTGCACAAGTTATTTCGGTTGATAAAGCGCCTCTCGATTCTAAAATAGCCAAGTTGCCCAATATTCAGTTTTTTCAAGAAAGCGCTTTTGGAATTGATCCCAAACGCTTTGGAAAAATCGATTGGCTCTGTTGTGATGTGGCTTGTTATCCCGAACGTCTTTATGAAATGGTACAAAAATGGTTGGAGGCCGGCACTTGTAAAAATTTTGTGTGTACTATTAAGTTGCAGGGGAAAACGGATTGGGCAATGCTGAATAAGTTTAGAGCATTAAAAAAAACAAAAGTGATTCATCTTTATCACAATAAACATGAACTCACGTTATTTATAAATATGAATGAATATTAAAAAATACTGGCTGAAAATAAAATTGTATTTTTTTAGTTCAAGTCTGAGTTAAGACGGATGGATGATGAATAATAGGTCGCTAGCACTTGTTTTTGGCTATATTCCACAAATAGACCGGTTGAATCCTTTTGCCAAAAAGTTGCATTTAAATAAACGTTTTGCCTTTGCTTTGGATACTTACTCTCCCCAAGAGGAGGGTGTTTTTTTTGATGTAGATCTCTTTTTATCTCTACTTCAATCTGTTTTAGCGAGTGTGTCACACGATCGTGTTGAGTTTATTGGTGATTTCAATGGTCAGAAAATGATAGTGGGGTATGAACAACTGTTTAATTATTATCAAAATAGTCGTCAAGAGAATCGTGAGCCGTTTTATGAGATGAGGGTTTTTAAAAATGATAGTATAGTTCTTTTTGGAGTAACACTTTTTTATACCATGGTAGGCGGTCCAGACCCTTATCACGATACTTATCTCACCTCGTTTTATTGTAACGATTACGACCAAAGTAAAGTAAAACAGCAATTAGTCAATGTGTGCGAACAAAACGATGTGTCTATCCGCGCTCTTCTAATGGCAAAAGATGTGCCGCAGATATCGTGGTGGACCCGCATAAAAGATTTTTTTTTAAAAATGTGAGTTAGAGATAAAATCCTAATTCATTTAAGGTTAAAGTTTTTTTCTCTTCTAGTTTTGCTTTAATACTTTTTTCGAAGATTTCTATAATTTTTTTTGCCGTATATCCCTGTTTTAATAATTCATCTAAAGTGACGCCTTGTGTTCGTTTTTCTAAACGATGTCTATCGTTTTGGGTAATAAGACTCGTGTGATAAATGGTAGCAGGAGAAAATTGTTTGTTTTCAAGTTTAGCCAAGCTCATCTGAATAGCTTGTTGAAGTGGCGTCACCTTTTCCAAATCCCAAGCACGGACTAAAAGAGAATAATTTCCATCATAATCATCCACGGCACAGGCTAAGTGATAAGCCGGAACAAAAGGATTATCCCGTGCGATAATAAAATCATCCTGTCCCGTTTCATTCGGCATTTTAAAACGCCAATTAAGATTTTCTCTTTCTTGCGTGTCTTGATTTAAGTTTCTGCAATGGCCATTGTAAATGGCAGGCGTTTCATGTGGGGCCGAGGCAATTTGCTCTAAGCCCTGTTGAACGGTTTTACGCGAGCAGGTACAGGGATAAATGAGTTTTTCCTTTTTAAAATGTTCGAAAACAGAAAGATGTCTTTCTCGATTCTTGCTTTGCACGATAATTTCATCGGGAACAATGCCCAACACTTTCATGTCAGCCAATTGTTTATCCATGGCCCCAGGTATAACGCGCGGTGTATCGATATCTTCAAACCTCATAACCAGTGGCTGTTGTAATTGTTTGGCTAAGAGCTGGGCAATAAAGGCTGTACGGAGATTGCCGATGTGAAAAATTCCAGTAGGGGATGGGGCAAAGCGGATGCTCATAATAAATTTGTACAGTAAACTCAAAAAAGTGAATAGTGAATAGTGGATGGTGAATAGAAAAATTAGGGATGGAAAAAAAATCAAGGGTTGGGTATACGAGGGGCCTCTATGAAAAAAGCCAAAAAAGTACTGGTGGGTATTATTATGGGGTCGCAATCTGATTGGGAAACCATGAAGTTTGCATCCGATATGTTAACGCAAATGAAAGTGCCTCACGAATGTGAAGTTGTCTCGGCTCATCGTACTCCCGATAAACTTTTTAAGTATGCTGGTAGTGCCGAAGCGCGTGGGCTCGAAATTATCATCGCGGGTGCCGGTGGCGCTGCCCATTTACCTGGTATGGCTGCCAGTAAAACGGCTCTTCCTGTATTGGGTGTTCCCGTTAAATCAAAATCTTTAGATGGCATCGATTCACTTTTGTCTATTGCTCAAATGCCGGCCGGTATTCCTGTGGGAACCTTGGCTATTGGCACGGCAGGGGCCACCAATGCGGCTCTTTTAGCGGTGAGTATTTTGGGTAATAAATATCCTCAGTATCGCAAAGCTTATGCGGCTTTTCGCAGTAAGCAAACGGCCAAAGTATTAAAGGGTTCCAACCCTAAACGAGGAAAAAAATGAGAATTGGCATTTTGGGAGCCGGACAATTAGCCCGTATGTTGGCGTTAGCGGGTTCCTCTTTAGGACACACTTTTGTTTTTTACGATCAAATTCCAAAACCCTCTGCGGCAGGTTTGGGTACGTATATACAAGGCTCTTTTACCGATAAAAATTTACTCGAAAAATTTGCCTCCCTTTGCGATGTGGTAACCTACGAATTTGAAAATGTACCTATTAGCACTGTTAAGTTTTTAAAAACAAAATTACCGGTTCATCCCGATGTATTTGCATTAGAACAAACACAAGACCGTTTTTTAGAAAAAAGCCTCTTTAAATCTTTGTCTATTCCCACGGCACATTTTGAGGCGGTAGATTCGGATGATGATTTAAAACGGGCTTTGCAAAAGGTGGGATATCCTGCTGTGCTCAAGGCACGCCGTATGGGGTACGATGGAAAAGGGCAGTGTGTGATTCGCTCCCAAACCGATGCGGAAGGGGCTTTGGCAAGGGTAGGTCTTGTGCCCTGTATTTTAGAGCAATTTGTTTCGTTTACCCGCGAGGTTTCTATTATTGCAGCCAGGGCTCGTAACGGGTCTCTTCAGTTTTATCCTTTAAACGAAAATGTTCATGTAAATGGTATTTTGGATGTGACGCGCGTAAGAAAAAACGATCCATTATTTGAAGATGCTAAAGAACTTATTTCAAAATTACTGGAGCATTTTAAATATGTAGGTGTTCTTACGTTGGAGTTATTTGATGTGAACGGAAAATTGGTGGCCAACGAATATGCGCCACGTGTACACAATAGCGGTCATTGGACGATAGACGGTTCTTACACCAGCCAATTTGAAAATCATATTAGGGCTATTAGCACCATGCCTCTTAAAGATGTGCATCTTAAAGACTATGCCGCTATGGTTAATTGTGTGGGGTGGCTTCCCAAGCGTGATGACATTATTAAAATTCCAGGTGCTTACCTGCATTTGTACGGCAAAGAAATACGCCCCGGCCGCAAGGTTGGGCATGTCAATTTGTATGCCAAAGAGTTTAGAAAAATTGAAGAGATGATAGCTAAGGTTAAGCAGCTAAAAACTATTTAAGCTATTAGTGTCCAGTGTCCTCAAAAAATTCGGATGGATGATAAGTTTTCAATAATGTGTCTACAGATGTAAACCAATTTGTTCCTCTTAAATACGCGGCCTGGTCCATATTTTGCTGGAGGCGATTCATATCGCCTTCGCTAACATAGTTAGCTATAAGGTCAGTTCCCAAATATTCCTGTTCGGCTGGGCTGATGGCAATAACAAGGTCGTAATTTAAATCCCCTAATATATAGCCATTGGCTAAAGTCCACGCACTTAAAAGCGAGGTATTGTTTACTCTATTGATGTAAAGGCCACGATCACCATAGGTGCCGTTTGGGGTTCTAAACGTGCTGATGGTATCGGCTGTATTAGAATATTTCCATTGATTGTCGTCAGTATATATCCATATGTTGTGGCTTAAAGGAGAGGATCTTGAAACGACCATTTCTTTAAAAGCAGTGCTTATGCGTTGCCAATAAACATGCCATTGTTGCTCGGGGTGATAATGATCGATGATGGTGCGGGTGTAGCGATATAGGTCGCTAAGAAAAGTGAGATAGTGGCTGCAGGCTTCGGCAGTGGCGTTTTCGGGTAGCGAGTAAAAAGGAACTATTTTGTCTATTGTCCCGTCGCCATGCGCGTCATAAACGCGATTAATATGGAGTCCTGAATGAATTTCGTAAATTACTCCATTAGGGTAAACGTACACAGTCCCCAGTGTAAATGAATTGCCCATAAGGTATTATCGGGATGGCGATAAAAAAGTTGCTCCTTAAGATAAGTTAAGGATGCGCTTTAAGGCAATTGGTTTATAAATAAAAAATAACGAGATTTTTAAGGGGGTTGGTTGATAGATGCCAATTGATGAAGATATTTTTTTCTTTTTTACTATTCTTTTTAAGTTCAACTTCTTTGTGGGCTAAATCTGTCTATTATTATCCGTACCCTGTTGCCTATATCCCAAAGGAGGAGGTAACGGTTTATTATAAACCCGAAAAACCAAAACCGTTGGTTACGGGCGAATGTGTGCGAGAGGGTTCTTTTGATAGATGTAAAGAATACGATTATACGTATTCGGTAGCGGGAGCTCAGTGTGAGGCCCAGTGTTTAGTGTTTAATTCTTTTGATAAATGTAAATTGCGTAACCAATGCAAATATGATGAAAATAGCGGCTGTTTTTTAAAAAGAACCTGCATTGATATTAACAACTTTGACGACTGCGATAAGTGGGAGGATGAAGCTGTTTGCGGGACATAGTTTTTTAGAATAAACTAATTTTTTTATAAAGGGCATTTATGAAAATATTTTCTTTGTTTCTTGTTTTGTTTGTTTTGTCACCAGTGGTGCTAGCTAAGCCTGCCCCTGTTACTACCAAAAAATGTATTCGTAAAAATTCTTTTGGACGATGTTTGGAGTACAATTACATTTATTCTGTGCGGGGTATAGAATGCCGAGCCAATTGTATTGAATTTGATAGCTGGGATAAATGTCAATTGCGCAATGAGTGTAAGTACGATGAAGAGAGCGGTTGCTTTATAAAAAAGAAATGCAACAAAATTGATTCTTTTCACAACTGTGATGATTGGGAAGAGCATGCCCTGTGTGGTCAAAAAAATGAAAAAAATTAGTATCGTATTTTTGGTTTGTTTGCTGTGCGGCCTGTCGGTTGCGGGGTGGAGTATATCGCCTAAGCGCTTGATAGGTTTTAAACACAGCCCCTTGCATACGCCTTATGTGTATCGCCCTATCTATAAGCCCTTAGAAACCAGACAATGTGCTAAATGGAGTAAATATAATACCTGCATGGCCTATAATACCACGTATTCGGTGTATGGTTTAGCATGCGTGGCCGATTGTGCTTCATTTAGTAAGTACGGGACGTGTATGGCGCAAAACAGCTGTGAATACGACAAAGGTAGCGGGTGTTTTGTAAAAACACAGTGTTCTAAAATTGGAAGTTATGGAGTTTGTTTGGCATGGGAGCAGGTACCTGAATGCGGTCTTTAGTATCATTATAATTTCTCTTCATTTTGTCATTTTTTTAGAAAAGCACTGATAACAACTTGTTCTCACTTTCTGCATTTTTGGTCATTTTTCCACTCAACATTTAGCATGAGTTTCCGATAACTGATTAGTTATTGAAATAAAACTTATGCTGCAATTGATTGACGAAATAAAACTTTTAACCTGGATGTGCAGTAGCAATTACTGGGCAACATTGCACAATGTGTTTGATCGCCCGCGTGTTCGTGCCGAATGGTTCGGTACTCTTAACAAGGTTGCCAAAAAGTACTTTCCATTTTTTAACACCGGCTATTTTCAAAATTACGATGGCCTAAAAAAACAAACCGAAGAAAATGTGGGGGTTGCGGTTAAAGAAATTCCCATGACAGATAATGTAATGGGCGCATATCTGCCACAGGGGAATGGTACTATCCTTATTAATAATCAGCTTCATCCCGTTTTTAAATTATCTACTTTAGCACACGAGCTCTCCCATGTTGGGGTGTGCGAGTATTATCAGCAATATGCACCTCATGAATCTAGCTTAACCGTTAAAAACCGTGTGCCTGTTTTTAAGGAATCCTTACAAGATAAAGAAGAAATGTTTGCCGATGCTCTTATTGCAGTGGGTACTTACCCTGTAAAAGATTTTGAGGCTATTTTTTCAAAAAAGCCTGTGTTTAGTTTGGCGGCTCTTATTAAAGCGATCCGTCATCTAAAAAAACATTATCCGGATGTTGCTCAAAACTTCTTTTTTTCGCGTGCCGTCTTTTTAAATATGGCGCTTATCGTTCATTTTTTAAGATTAAGAATTTTTCTTTATAAGGAGCTAGCTGTTTAATGAATAACGCACTCATAAAATTTGGTGATTTTTTGCGCGATCAAAGGCTTAGAGCTGATTTAACACAAATGCAGTTAGCTCAAAAGCTGGATGTATCTCAAAATTTTGTAACCTATCTCGAAAAAGGTCAACGCAAGCCTACTAACGAGATGATTAAAAAAATCTCAAAGATTTTATCTGTTTCTACCGACAAACTTTATTTTTTAGCCAATCCCGATGTAAGCGAGATTGTGGATTTTGATGAAGAAGAGGGGCGAGTAGCTCAAAAAATGCCTCCCGCATTGGAAGCTTTGATGAGGGACAGCGATTTGAGAGAGCGTAATCGCATTACCGACGAAGATATTAAGCAATTGGCCTCTATGCGCTTGCGTGGCGATGTAAAGCGTAAGGAAGATTATCTTTTTTTGCTTTTAAGCATTCGTCAGGTGTTGCGTTAAGTCGACACCCGTCATCCCCGTGGAGGCGGGGATCCATCTTATGGATTTTTTTTTCGTTTAAAATAACTAATTAGTTTTATTTTTAAAACTAAAAATGAGGTTAAATTTATGGGTGGAATTAATGTAAATGTAAATTTTAAGAAAATTTACGAAGAAGTATGTCCTAAAAGTGATGGGTCTGACTTTGAAAAAACTGCAGAAAGTTTTTTGAGTGAGCCGGCAATGCAGAATTTTTATGAAGCAGCTCAAGTTAATACACGATTAATTGCAAAGGCCTGGGAGACGAATCCTGTTTTATTTGTTGAAGGCCCCAATCCTGTTCAAGGATTTAGTTCAGAAATTGCTGCTGAGTTAGATGGTCTTTTTCGTATTTGGTTAAGCGAATATAATAACTGTCCTCCCCCAAGTAATTCTTCAAATAAAACGGTATATAGTGCAATTGAGCAAGCAAGTCCTTCAGATGTAGCTACTCCTGCTAATGAAGATCTGACAGTTGATCCAAAACCTGACGAATACGAGAATTCGGCAGCTACTCTGCAAGTCTTGGGTTTGCTGGGTGTGGCTGTAGTTGCTTCTGCAGCTAGTCTTATTTTACTTGCTGATGATGCTGCCGGTGTAGGCACTGCAGATGACGGGGCGCTAGCTGCTACAGTTCCTGCAGCTGCAACTGCAGCGGCTAGGGCTGTTGAAGAAAGTGTTAAATTGGCTGCGGGTGTTGCTGTTGCTGTAGGTTTAACTCCATCTTCTTCCGCTTCTGCTCAAGAAGAAATACCAGTAGAAAATAACCACCCCGATTTATCTGTTTGTGAAGAAGAATTTATCGATCCAATTACCGGTTATGCCGTGAGCTTAGAATAGGAAAATATATGATTAAAAAAATCCAACAAGACATCAATGAAGCGCTTGCGGCTCCCTGCTTTAATAATCCCGACCAGGATACAGCACATGGTTGGGCCGATGCGGTTTCGGCCAAACTTAAAAATAAGGACCTCAATTCTCAAATTGCAGCGCTTTCCAAACTTAATCCCTGGATTAATTATTTTCATATTTTCAAAGAGTGGGCACTTGTTATTGGATGCATAGCGCTCAATATGAAATTTAAAAATCCTTTTTTATATGTCGTCAGTATTCTTTTTATTGCCTCTCGCCAGCACGCTATTTCGCTTTTGGCGCATGAAGCATCGCACTACCGTTTATTCCCCAATCGTAAAATAAATGATTTTATGTCTAACTGGTTTTGTAACTTTGCTCTTTTTTATCCCATCGAGCGTTTTCGTCACGATCACGTTTTGCATCATCGGCATGTGGGGAGCGAAAAGGACACGCTGGTTTTAGCTCGAAATAATATTCCCAAACTACCCAGCCCTTGTAGTAAGGCAAAACTCATTAGTGTTTTTTTGCGTGATCTCTTGGGGATGGGTAGTACTATATGGGTGGCTATTGTGTTTATGCACACTAAAACTTTTTTAGATTGGGAAGTGACTTATCCTAAAAAAGGCTGGAAGCGTTATTATAAAAAGATAGAGTTTTGGTTGTTTTGGGCCCTGTGGTTGTCAGTAATTGGCTACTTTCACTTGTGGCAACCCTTTTTGCTACTTTGGGTTTTACCTCTTTTTAGCACTTTTAATTTTTTTCAAAAAATGCGTTTTGTGGCCGATCACTACGGGCTTAAAGGTGAACACGATTACAATATATCGCGTAATGTTTATTTAAAATGGTACGATTTTGGCTGGTTTTTTCAGCCCTACAACATTGCCTATCATCTCGATCATCATCTCTGGCCTTCTGTTCCCTGGTACAATGTTCCTCAATTACACGCGCTTTTATTAACCGATCCTGTTTATAGGGATAAAGCGCATATCTCACACGGTTATTTTAATTTTGGACCTCAGGGTGTGTTTGGTGAAATTATGAGAGGAGGGGTAAGATGAATCCTGTTTTTTCCGATAAGTATGCCGCATTTTTGTTTAAAAGAAAATGGTGGGTTCTTGCCATTACCCTTGTCATCACGATTTTTTTTGGTGCGCATGCAAACAAAGTGCTTACCATTAATGCTTTAGAGAACATGGTGCCCGAGCATGATGCTGATCTTGTTCGTTATCTCGAATTTAACAAGGAGTACGGCGGTGATTTTATCATGATGATTGCCCTGGAGGCCCCCGAGATATTTACCTCAGATATGCTCCAGCGTATTAATTTATTAACAAATGATTTACAAAAAATACCACAAGTAGAGGAGGTGACCTCGCTCACCAATACATTGGAAATTAAAAGCGATGATAGTGAACTTAAATTTGAACCTCTTGCCGATCATATCCCTAGTAAACCAGAAGATTTAGAGAGACTTAAGAACGATATTAGAAAAAACCCGCTTTATACCCCTTATATTGTGCACCCTTTCCAGCCTATTACAGCTCTTTATGTGCGTCTTAAGCAAAGTGCCGATGTAAAGGCCAAACAAGATGCCCGCGATGCCGTTGTGCCTGTTGTTAAGGAAATTATCAAAAAGCATCAGGCGCTTACGCCTTTTACCAGCCATTTGGCAGGAAGTGTGACTATTGAATATCAGTTAGATAAAAGCGCGCGCGAAAATCAGGTTGTAATGACGGCCTTTATGTTGGCTATGATTAGTTTTGTTCTTTATTATTTGTTTCGCCGTGTAAGTGCTGTGTTACTAACTCTTTTTTGTATCGCCTTGTCTTCAATATGGACTACAGGCCTGATTGGTTTTCTAAAATTACCTCTTAATTTTGTAACATCACTGTTGCCACCCCTGGTGCTCATGGTGGCTGTTTTAGATTGCATTCATATTTATGCTACATTCCGGGCGCAGGATGAGGATTTGCCTATTGGTGAAAAAATTAAGCGTATTTTAAGCCATGTACTTATTCCTTGTTTGGTTACAGGGCTCACTACGTGTATGGGGTTTGGGGCACTTGTTACCAGTGATATGAGCGTGATTCGTCATTTTGGTTTGTTTGCGGCTTTTGGCATTGCCAGTGCGCTTTTTATTGCACTTGGGCCGTTGCCTATTTTATTGATGTTTTTGCCAAAAGTTTCGGATTCTCAAAAAGAAGTAAAGCTTGTTTTCTTAGAAAAAGCAGTTACCTTTTTTATGGATTTGTCGCGTCATCACTGGAAGAAAAATTTAGTATTTAGTTTGGTTTTGGTTTTGTTTGCATTTGCCGGTTTTTTTAAAATATTTATCGAAACGAGACCGCCAGATTTTTATCCTAAAAACTCTGAAATACCGCGCGATTTTGATTTTGTTGATGAAAAGTTTAACGGATCTACCAGTTCGGATATGGTTATCAAAGGCCCATCCCAAATATTTACCGATCCGGCTACGCTGGCCAATTTAGAAAAGTTTTTGATTGGTACCGAGAGTGTGACTGAGGCAAGTAAACCCCTTTCTGTTATTCCCTATATCAAGGAAGTTAATCGTAAAATACACGATGATGATCCTCACTATTATAAAATACCCGATACCAAAGAAGAGATTAGCCAAATTTATTTTTTGCTGGAGGGCAATCACAATTTTAGGGATTTGATCAATCTTGATTATTCCTCTGTACGGATACATCAACAAATTAAAGCGGTGGGAACCCGTTTAGGAAAAAACGTTATTGATCGTGCCAATGCAATTAAGGAAAAGTATATTAAGGCACCTCTCGAGGGTCATTTTACGGGGGCTAACATTGTGTGGATGAATATGGAACGTTATATTGTTCAGTCTCAAATTATGGGGTTTGCCTGTGATTTTGCCATTACGTTGCTGCTTATTATTCTTCTCCGTTCGATAAAATGGGGTGTGCTGAGCATGTTGCCCAATATTTTTCCTATTATTGGTACCTTTGGTGTGATGGGTTGGGTAGGAATTCCTCTCAATATGCTGACCACCATGATTGCTAGTATTGCCATTGGCTTAGCGGTGGATGATACCGTACATTTGATGATGCATATTAGGCATGATACGCAGCATGGAAAAACTATGGAGGAGGCTATAGAAGTTGCTTTTAAAGAAACGGGGCCTGCCGTTATTTCTACATCACTGGTTTTATCGCTCGGTTTTTTTACGCTGTGCTTAACAAGCTTTGCCCCTACACGTCAGTTTGGATTTTTAGGCGGTATAACCTTTCTTTTTGCTTTAGTGGGCGAGCTGGTTCTTTTGCCTGCATTATTACGTTTATTGGCTCCTTATTTGGTAAAAAATAAGGAGTTTAAACTAGAAGTTAAAGATGAAGTTATTTTAGAGAGAACAATATGAAAAACTTAATTGCCTATAAAATTGAAAATCGTAAAAAAATCCATCCCTCCTTTAAAAAGCTCATTCGTGATTCAAGAGCGGGACTCTTGGATTTAAAACAAAAGATTGATGCGGCTGATAAAAAACGTGTTTCTTTTACCAGCTTGGTAAAACGTTTCTATAAACCATTAGAAGAACTGCAAACCCATCTCTTAAAAGAAAGTGATATTTTGGCCGAAAATTTCTCTCCCGAGGAGCATCTTTATCACAAAGATTTTTTTCGTGATCAGATGGGGCCACTTTTATGGTACGCGCCTTTTTACGAACGCATTTTTCTAAAGCCTTTGGGTTATGCGGGTGACTACGAAATGATGAATATGCTGTACGATTCTAATCCTTTTAAAGGGCCAAGTGCTTATTTTAAAATGATCAATGCTTTTGGTTGTCGGTGTATTTCGGGGCAATTAACTGTTGCTCGCATCCCGTATTTTTTAGAAAAATTTAAGGAGATAGGGAAAAATGTTTTGGGTCGCAAAAAAGATTTTACCATATTAGATTTGGCGTGTGGCCCATCTCGGGAAATTAAAGAGTTTATTCTTACAAATACTGATGCAGGTAAATCTCGATTTCATTTAGTGGACCAAGATCCAGAGGCTATTAAATTTTCAAAAAACGAATTGATAGCAGCAAAGAGAAAGAAAAAATCAAAAGTTAATTTTTCATTTTACAACAAGCCCATTCAGGAATTTTTAGCGGGTGGTATTCAGGATCTCCCGCAATTTGATTTTATCTATAGCTGTGGCTTGTTTGATTATTTAGATGACACTCTTTTTGAGATGGCGGTGGATGTTTTATACCATCGTTTAGCGGAGCAGGGGACACTCATTATTGGTAATGTAAGTCCAGATGATTATTCTAAAACACTTAAATGGTATTTAGGTGATTGGCCTCTTATTTATCGCAATAGGGACGATCTTTTAAAGATAGCATCTCATCTTCCTGCTGCTACACCCGTATGTGTGGAAAGTGAGGCTACCGGACTTAATTTGTTTTTAAAAATTACTAAATAATTTCAATTATTTAAACCTGTGGATAAGTATTTTCACTTATTTGGTGTTTAATCTTGACTTTGAAGCGCCGATACATAATATATGCAAACCTTTTTTAAGGATGCGGTTCGGTAGTACATGTCTCAATGAAACAGGATTAACGCCTTTTTCCTCTTGAAGTAGAAATCGCTAAAAATATTTAAATAAAATTAAATGTTTCTTGACTCGCGGATGTTTTTGCATAATATGCGCGAACCCAAATTTTTTTGGGTAAGTTTTTTCGGTCTTTGAAAACTAAATAGCAAGCAGAAATTAGTCTTGCAGATGAACTCCAGTTACTTCGGTAATTGGAGAAAAACGGCTCCTTTTCACGAGGGGCCGAAAGCATCGCAAGAAGCTTTAAAACAAGTTAAATTCACTTTTAAGTCCTTACGGATTTAAAAGAGAGCTAATCAAATTTTTGGAGAGTTTGATTCTGGCTCAGAACGAACGCTGGCGGCATGCCTAACACATGCAAGTCGCACGAGATAGTGGTAGCAATACCATGTGTAAAGTGGCGCACGGGTGCGTAATGCACAGATTATCTACCTTCTTGAATGGAACAACCTTCCGAAAGGAGGGCTAATACCATATAAGCCCTGTGGGGGAAAGATGGCCTCTATTTATAAGCTATCGCGAGAAGATGAGTCTGTGTCCCATCAGCTAGTTGGTAGGGTAAAGGCCTACCAAGGCTATGACGGGTAGCTGGTCTGAGAGGACGATCAGCCACACTGGAACTGAAACACGGTCCAGACTCCTACGGGAGGCAGCAGTGGGGAATATTGGACAATGGGCGCAAGCCTGATCCAGCAATGCCGCGTGAGGGAAGAAGGCCTTCGGGTTGTAAACCTCTGACGAAAGGGACGAAACCTATTTTGGCTAACATCCAAGATAATTGACGGTACCTTTAAAGGAAGCACCGGCTAACTCCGTGCCAGCAGCCGCGGTAATACGGAGGGTGCAAGCGTTGTTCGGAATTACTGGGCGTAAAGCGTGTCTAGGTGGGCTTGTAAGTCAGATGTGAAATCCCCCGGCTTAACTGGGGAGGGTCGTTTGATACTGCAAGTCTTGAGTTACGGGGAGGTGGGTGGAATTCCCAGTGTAGAGGTGAAATTCGTAGATATTGGGAGGAACATCGGAGGCGAAAGCGACTCACTAACCGTATACTGACACTCAAGCACGAAAGCGTGGGTAGCAAACAGGATTAGATACCCTGGTAGTCCACGCTGTAAACGATGAATACTAGATGTTGGAGGAATTGATCCCTTCAGTGTCGCCGCTAACGCATTAAGTATTCCGCCTGGGAAGTACGGTCGCAAGACTAAAACTCAAAGGAATAGACGGGGGCCCGCACAAGCGGTGGAGCATGTGGTTTAATTCGACGCAACGCGAAGAACCTTACCTGGTCTTGACATCTAGGGAACCTGCCAGAGATGGCGGGGTGCCTTCGGGAGCCCTAAGACAGGTGCTGCATGGCTGTCGTCAGCTCGTGTCGTGAGATGTTGGGTTAAGTCCCGCAACGAGCGCAACCCCTACCTTTAGTTGCCACCATTCGGTTGGGCACTCTAAAGGGACTGCCGGCGTCAAGCCGGAGGAAGGTGGGGATGACGTCAAGTCCTCATGGCCCTTATGACCAGGGCTACACACGTGCTACAATGACCGGTATAGAGGGTCGCGAACCCGCGAGGGGAAGCTAATCCCAGAAAACCGGCCTCAGTTCGGATTGGAGTCTGCAACTCGACTCCATGAAGCTGGAATCGCTAGTAATCGCGCATCAGCAACGGCGCGGTGAATACGTTCCCGGGCCTTGTACTCACCGCCCGTCACACCACGAAAGCTGGGTATACCAGAAGTCCTCTATGAGGCCCAAGGTGTAACCGGTGATTGGGGTGAAGTCGTAACAAGGTATCCGTACCGGAAGGTGCGGATGGATCACCTCCTTTCTAAGGAAAAGGATGGAGTATTTAACAGAAAAAGTAACGTGACTTCGGTCACGCCAAATTTCAGAGGTTATCTACTTATCCTTATAAAGATCAATCATCTGCAAACATTTTCTTAACTTGCTATTTAGTTTTGGGAGACCGAGAAATCGTTCTTTTATAAGTTGAAGTATCAAGGGCTATAAGTCTTATGGGCTTGTCTCTTCCGGTTTTAAACTGATCGAGGTTTGCTTGGTATCATGGGCTTGCCCCAAAAACCTAGTTTTTGGGACTAGCCCTTGTAATCGCCCCGTCGAACCTAGTTCGTCGGTGCTCAACAAGGGCTTGTAGCTCAGGTGGTTAGAGCGCACCCCTGATAAGGGTGAGGTCGGAAGTTCGAGTCTTCCCAGGCCCACAAAAATCGGGAGCATAGGGCGGCACGAAGTGCCGGCATAGGCGACCAGATTTTTGTTGTACTTTTTAAAGTGCACAAAAAATTTGTTGGCCTCTAGCTAAAAGCTGGATGCGGCAACAGAACAATTGGGGCCATAGCTCAGCTGGGAGAGCGTCTGCTTTGCAAGCAGAGGGTCGGCGGTTCGATCCCGCCTGGCTCCACATTTTCTTGGTTTTTAGAGCTACCTGTAAGGCAGCTCTAAAAATTTAGAAAATGTGAGTACTTTTTACGAAGTAAAAAGTGCCACAAAACGCTCTCACTTTTCTTCATTTAAAGCTACGAATTATCGTAGCTTTAAATGACGACTTCTTCGGAAGTCGTTTAAGTAGTACCGCTCTTTGACAATTGCATATTTTTTACGATCATTATTTATTCATTTAACGAAAAAACAATTTCGTTGAGACTTTTCTGTATCATTTAATTGATAAGGAAAAACTCAAGAGCTTTGTGATCAAGCTAATAAGGGCGTACGGTGGATGCCTAGGCGGAAGTTGGCGATGAAGGACGTGTCTAGCTGCGATAAGCTTCGGGGAGTTGCTAAGAGAACTTTGATCCGGAGATTTCCGAATGAGAAAACTCACTCCTTTTTGGAGTATCCTTTGCTGAATTCATAGGCATTGTGAAGCGAACCCAGGGAACTGAAACATCTAAGTACCTGGAGGAACATAAATCAACAGAGATTCCCAAAGTAGTGGCGAGCGAAATGGGAACAGTCTAAACCGGCATCAACACTGACTTCATCTTTAACGGTGAAGCGAGTGTTGGTGCCGGGGTTGCGGGACCTTAACATGAGATTGTATGAGGATAGACGAAGGATCTGGAAAGGTCCGTCACAGAAGGTGATAACCCTGTAGTCGAAATCTGAATGCACTCTAGAGGTATCCCAAGTACCACGGGACACGAGAAATCCTGTGGGAATCCGGGTAGACCATTATCCAAGACTAAATACACACTTCCGACCGATAGTGAACTAGTACCGCGAGGGAAAGGTGAAAAGAACCCAGAGATGGGAGTTAAAAGTACCTGAAACCGTATGCCTACAAGCAGTAGGAGGGCTATGCCGCGCAAGCGGAATGCCTGACTGCGTGCCTTTTGCATAATGAGCCTGCGAGTTACTGTCTGCAGCAAGGTTAAGCACCCAAGGGTGCGGAGCCGTAGGGAAACCGAGTCTGAATAGGGCGATTAAGTTGCATATAGTAGACCCGAAACCTAGTGATCTAACCATGGGCAGGATGAAAGTCCGGTAATACGGGCTGGAGGTCCGAACTGGTCACCGTTGAAAAGGTGTCGGATGACCTGTGGTTAGGGGTGAAAGACTAATCAAACTGGGAGATAGCTGGTTCTCTTCGAAATATATTTAGGTATAGCCTCACTCGAATCGTAACGGAGGTAGAGCACTGAATGGCCTAGGGCCCCGTTTAGGGGTACCAAAGCCAATCAAACTCCGAATTCCGTTAACGTCTTAAGTGGGAGACAGACGCCGGGTGATAACGTCCGACGTCAAAAGGGAAAGAGCCCAGACCATCAGCTAAGGCCCCCAAATATGTACTAAGTGGTAAAGGATGTGGAAACGCATAGACAGCCAGGAGGTTGGCTTAGAAGCAGCCATCCTTTAAAGAAAGCGTAATAGCTCACTGGTCTAGTGAGTCCGCGCCGAAAATGTAACGGGGCTAAGTACATTGCCGAAGCTATGGATGCATCGATTTTTAATTGATGCGTGGTAGAAGAGTATTCTGTAAGCCTGTGAAGGACAATCGAAAGGATGTCTGGAGGTATCAGAAGAGCTTATGCAGGCATAAGTAACGATAAACGCAGCGAGAAACTGCGTCGCCGTAAACCTAAGGTTTCCTGAGCAAGGGTAATCCTCTCAGGGTTAGTCGGACCCTAAGCCGAGGCTGAAAAGCGTAGGTGATGGATGACGGGTTAATATTCCCGTACCATGTGGGTTGCGTTATTACCTTCGGAGTGACGGAGAAGGATAAACAGGCGGTGTGTTGGACATCACCGTCGAAGGCGGTAGGAGGGCTTCTTAGGCAAATCCGGGAAGCCATTAACTCCGAGAACCGAGTGCGACCGATTCCCCTCGGGGAATTGGATAGCTGTTGTGTCCCTGCTTCCAAGAAAAACTTCGTCGGGAGTAACCTATGTGTCCGTACCGTAAACCGACACAGGTGGGTGAGGAGAATATCCTAAGGCGCTTGAGTGATTTCTAGTCAAGGAACTCTGCAAATTAATGCCGTAACTTCGGAAGAAGGCATGCCTTCATTTGTTAGTCCCCTGCGGGGCGAAGCATGTGAAGGTCGCAGCGAAATGGTGGCGGCGACTGTTTACCAAAAACACAGGACTCTGCAAAGTCGTGTAAGACGACGTATAGGGTCTGACGCCTGCCCGGTGCTGGAAGGTTAAAGGGAGATGTTAGCCGCAAGGCGAAGCTTCGAACTGAAGCCCCAGTAAACGGCGGCCGTAACTATAACGGTCCTAAGGTAGCGAAATTCCTTGTCGGGTAAGTTCCGACCTGCACGAATGGCGCAACGATTGCCACACTGTCTCGACTAGAAGCTCAGTGAAATTGTATTCACGGTGCAGATGCCGTGTACCCGCAGAAAGACGGAAAGACCCTGTGCACCTTTACTATAACTTGGCACTGAACTTCGGGGCGGTTTGTGTAGGATAGGTGGGAGACTTTGAAGCTGTGGCGCCAGCCATGGTGGAGTCAACCTTGAAATACCACCCTAATCTTCTTGAAGTTCTAACCGACTTGCCTGAATCGGCGAGCGGGACACTGTCTGGTGGGTAGTTTGACTGGGGCGGTCGCCTCCTAAATTGTAACGGAGGCGCGCAAAGGTTCTCTCAGGCCGATTGGAAACCGGCCGTTGAGTGCAAAGGCATAAGAGAGCTTAACTGTGAGACAAACAAGTCGAACAGATACGAAAGTAGGTCTTAGTGATCCGGTGGTCCCGTATGGAAGGGCCATCGCTCATCGGATAAAAGGTACGCCGGGGATAACAGGCTGATCGCCTCCAAGAGTTCACATCGACGAGGCGGTTTGGCACCTCGATGTCGGCTCATCACATCCTGGGGCTGAAGCAGGTCCCAAGGGTATGGCTGTTCGCCATTTAAAGTGGTACGCGAGCTGGGTTCAAAACGTCGTGAGACAGTTTGGTCCCTATCTTCTGTGGGCGTAGGAAATTTGAGAGGATCTGTCCTTAGTACGAGAGGACCGGGATGGACGAACCTCTGGTGCACCAGTTGTCACGCCAGTGGCATGGCTGGGTAGCTATGTTCGGATTCGATAAACGCTGAAAGCATCTAAGTGTGAAACGAACCTCAAGATAAAATTTCCCGGGGAGTAATCCCCCTAAAGACACCATGAAGACTACGTGGTCGATAGGCCGGGTGTGTAAGAGCAGTAATGCTTTTAGCTTACCGGTACTAATTAGTCGTGCGGCTTGATCACTTTTTTTTATATTGAGATGCCTCCGGGGTAAACCCGAGGGGCGTCTCAACGAAGTTGTGCTTTTTCGTAAAAGATTTTTAATGGTTATAATATGCAATTGTCTGAGAGCGTAGATGGCTCTTTAAAATTTTGACCGTTGTGATGAAAATTACAATGAGTCTCACAATTTTCTGGTGACTTTACCAGGGAGGTCACACCCGATCCCATTCCGAACTCGGCAGTTAAGCTCCCTTGGGCCGATGGTACTAGTTATCGTCATAGCTGGTAGAGTAGGTCGTTGCCAGATTCTTTTATAAAAAAACCCCATATCTCAAAAAGGTATGGGGTTTTTTATTGTGCTTATTGAACACAATTTGAGTTAATCTGGATCCTTAGCCCATTCTATAGCTTTTATCTGATATTCTTTCAGCTCGTTTTCTTGCTCTTTCCATTCTGAATGGGTTTTAATCAACTCTAAAATTTTTTCTATAGCTTCTAACCGGGCCTCATTATTATTAAATGAAAAAGTATCTTGAGGTGTGAGTTGATAAAAACAAAAACTGGGAGAGCTTTCTGTTTTGTTGGTTATTTTTGCCCATAACCAATTGTCTAAAATATAAAATCGATAAGTGAGTTCTTCCTGATGGGGAGTGACTTTGGTTTCATAAAAAGCTTGGGCTAAAGGAGCCTCTTTAGTTTTTTCCGGTTTTCCAAAATCAAGCTTTTCGTACGTTAAACCGCCGCTATCAGGTAGCGGTAACCATACAAGATTGATGGAGCGGCAACTTTTATTTTTGGTGTCGTAAATATAATTTTTTGAAAGGAAATAAGGGGAGGTTTTGTTTTTGAGGGAGGAAATTATTTTAACGATTAAAAATGGTAAAACTAGTAAAAGACCAATCGCTATCCAGGTATAAAATTCAAATTTATAGTGTACTCCCCAAATAAAGGGGTTAAAAATAGAAAAAACTGGAGCTATTTTTAACTCATAAAAAGGATCAGGAATAACAGGGGTTCGTTGAATAGGGACAAGCGGCAGGCTAAAAAATAAGAGATACAGAATAGTGATAAAAATAACTTTTGTTCTCATTAATGCATGCATCCCATGTAAATGGAGGTTTCCTTTAAATAGGCATCGGGAATATATTTTTTAAAAAAATTGAGCTGAATCTTGGCTTCGGGATCTGTTTTGTCGTAAATACCACCTACAATAATATAAAATTTAGGTTTAAAACCATTATAGTATTCCGATTTTTCAATAGTGAGACAAATGGTCGATTGATTATCACAGTCTTCATTATAACGCCGTGCTAAATACTCACCGCTTACCATGGTATCACTTGCCGGCCAATAAAGTCCCTTTTTGGCATCGTAAACCAAACCGCGTGTGGCATAAAGAACGTCACTTTTTTTACTAATATTTTTTGCTGCCTTTAAAGCTTCATTGTAATCGGCAAAACTACCTAAAATAAGTACCTTTTTTTCTACTTGAGCATCTTCTTGGCTAAAAGCAACGCTGGGTAAAATAAAAAAAAGAACCAAAACAACTATTTTAAGCTTATTCATCGGATAAGCTTAACGCGATTAAAAAAATATGTCATTCCCAATTTAAAAGGGTTTTTGTTCAGTAAAAATACCTGTTTTAATGCCAGCCATGCTGGCAAGCATGATATGACGGAGCGGTTTAACATTACAGAGTGGGCCCATAAAAGTATTGCGTAAGGGAGCAAGTAAGGGAAGTGACGATTGAAAAAACGGTGTGAGCCAACGTGAAGCCCATTGATAGTAACGAATATGTTTTTTGCGGTAAGTAGACCACTGCTTTAAGGCCTCGGTTAAGGTACCGGATTGTTCAAGGCATTTTTCAAAAACACAGGCATCCATCAACGCAATATTGGCGCCTTGTCCTAATTGAGGGCTCATTGCATGGGCCGCATCTCCCAAGTAAAGGGTGTTGATGCCATTCGTCCAATCTTTCATCACCACATCCATGTAGGAGGCAAATAAAAGATCGTCATGCGATTTAATTTGATTTAGTAAGGGGGTAATACGTGGTTCAATAAAAGTCACGTGTTCTTTCCATTGGTTTAAATCTTTCTTTTTAAAATTGTCGACGGTATCTACTTTAATACTCCAAAATAAACTCAGCAGTTGACGTGCATCATCCGGTAAGTGCCCAGTGGGTAAAAACCCCAGCATTGTTGTGGTGCTTTCATATACTTGATACAAAGTTTGATGAAAGAGTTTATCGGGATCTTCCAAAATAACCCACAACGCTCCCCAAGGATAGGGCTTGGCTTTCTTAACTAAGGGAGAATTGTGCCGCAAAACCGACCGGGCGCCGTCGCAAATAATCACTAAATCGTAAGGGCCGTAAGAATTTCCCTGTGTGTCTGTAATGCTTTTTTGATGCGAGGCTTCTTCGCGCAGCAATTGAATCTCGCTCCCGCAATGTACGGTAATATCTTTCTTTTTCACTTCATCAAACAAAACCTGAAACAAACACCCACGGTGAAGACCCAAGCCTTGCCAGCTTGGATTGAGATGGCGGTAATCTAAATCCATGATGGTGCGGTTGGTAACGGTACGTCCAAATAGCTGAGTAACTGGAGCTCCCATTTTTTGGATGGGTTCGAGCAGGTTTAATTGCTTAAGTACGGCTTGGCCGGTAGGTTGTAGCAAAATTCCGGCGCCTACAGGAGAGGGGTGAGGTGTTTTTTCAAAGAGATCAATTCTGTGGCCTAGCTTGTGTAAAAAGAGTGCTGCTGCAGGGCCTGCTGTGCCACAGCCTATGATGGCTATCTTTAAAGGTGGAACCATAAGGAGTTATGGTTTTAACAGATCTCTTTTAAGATTTCATTTTAAAAGTTGGAGAGAAGCTACAAGAAGTACCAGCCAACCCCAGCTTCATACCTGTGGGCACTTTGAGCTGAGACTGCCGGCTACCAGTGTGGCTCCTAATGAGGTGAGTCCTAAGCCCAACCAAATAGATATTGCGAGTAACATATGTTTTCCTTTCTTGTTGGAGAGTTATTTCTCTCTATAGTTAGGTTCCTAATATAAGGTACCTAATATTGTCAAGGGGAATTTTCTTTTGTTTCCCTCTCCCCTTGTGGGAGAGGGTTGGGGAGAGGGGGTGTAACAAGCTTCACCCGCCCCCTAGCCCCCTCCCATCAAGGGAGGGGGAATAAAGAGGGAGATATAAAAATAGATTGTTTATTACGAGCGAGCGTCGAGTTGAGCGATAATAAAGCTCAGAAATGCCTTCATTTCTTCTACTTTTTTTGGGGGATAACCACCTTTGGTAAGAGTTGCGTCTACCACTTGAGTCATTTTAAAGAGAAGGCCTTGGGCTTTTTCCCAATCTTTTTTGCCTTTGGTAGTTAACGACCACAACACTTTACGGTTACTTTCTGGATGTTTTTCTTTTTTTACCAAATGACTTTTTTCCAAGCGTTGCAGCATTTCCATCATGCTGGGCGGTTTTTGCCCTACATAGCGACAAATATCGGCCTGTGTAGCGGGGCCATCAGCCAAAACTGTGAGCACTAAGACTCGGCCATGAGAAAGGTGATTGAGATTAGCCTTTTTTAAAGTGGTATCACGCACCTTGGCAATTTTTTCGCCGGCTTCAATAAGAAGAGCACCTAGTTTTTTTGGAGGAACAGTCATGGTTATGCTAACTGCGGATATGTTTTAATAAACGATTCTCTTTCGTCTAGCCTTTTATACCAGTTTAAAACCGGAGCGGGCAGTTTAGACCAATCGTGTTTTAATCTAAAATCCATCCATTTCATACTGGCCGCCATGGCAATATCGGCCAATGAATATTGGCCCAAAATATATTCTTTGTTTTGGAGTGCCTCGCCCAGCATGGTGATAATAGCTTGAGTAATACGCATGGCCCTTTCATCGGCCCCTGTTTGACCCGCATGAAAAAGACGGACATATTCATCGCACAAACGGTCTCCCCATTCTTCCCAAGCCCAGGTTTCGTTTTTTAAGTGTGAAGACACAAGTGAGGGCGTAGGGTGTTTTTCTTCCAGGTAACGTAAAATAAGTGTGGAATCCGGCAGCATGAGTCCGTCGCCTGTAACAAGGCTAGGAACCGATCCCAAAGGATTATGTTTTAAAAAATCGGCAGGCTTGTTGTTTAAATCAACGTTAATTTCTTCGTATGCTATCTTTTTTTCTAAAAGAGCAATACGTACCTTGCGTGCATACGGAGAGCGAAGAGTAGAATATAATTTATAGCTCATAAAATATCAGGGGGTAAAAGTTCTAGTTTCACTTGTTGACCCATCTGCAAAAACAACCTGCACCGTTACCGATTGAACAGGTACTGTTGGAATTACCGTAAATTCTTCTATTTTTGTTATTTCTGTGGCCCCTGGTGTTAAAGGTAGTTTTTTATCAAGAGCACTACTATTAATGGAATATTTAACTTCCTTTACTGCCGTGTATACAGCCAGCAGTTTTTGAAACATAATTTTAAATTGTCCATCATCGGTTTCAAACTCAATCCAGTCGGGAACATTTTTCATAATCAATTGCATTTGCTCAATATCACCCCGTTTCGACTCAATTGGAAAAGAGTAGGGCCCCAGTTCCTGATCGCGTGTATCGCGGTATTTAATATAGAGAGTGGTGTTAACGGCTTCTTTTAAATTCATCGAAAGCTGGGTTTTTGGAATGGGCAGGCCGGTTACGGGCGATACCATGTCTAAAAAGCCTGTGCTTTTAAAATCGGGATTTTCTTCCAATCGATAAAAAATTTCCTTAACGTTTGGATCGGCCATGACAAGTGTAATGGCAAGCCCATCTTCGCTGGAAAACTTCATGATGCTAACTGGGTTATTAAGTATGTTTTGGGGGGCTTGTGCCAATTTATTCAAACGGGTTTCGGCGTCATTTTTCCATTTTTCCGCTTCGCCTTTATCTAAAAAGTATTTTAAAAATTTCCCTTCACTATCAAGCTTGGTAAAACATTCTAAATATTGTTTTTCTTTTTGTTTGTCGGCAATGCCTTGGGTTCCAAGCTTTTCTTCCGAATATTCCTTAGAAAGCATGTAGCAAACGGGAGCAAAATCGGGGCTTTCTTGGTAGAGTGCTTCTAGCTTTTGAAGACGGAGTTCTTTATCCCATAACAGGATGGTTACCAATTTTAGAACTTTGTCATCCGGATTTTGACTTGAGAGATTTTGATAGATTTCGCGCGTGGCTTCTATACCATCCTGCATTTTAAGCATCATTTGATAGGTTAAATGTGGGTCAATAAAATCTAAACCAAATTTAAGATAGGCCTGGTAGGCCTGGCGGGCTAAGGGGTAATTGGCATCGCGCTCGTACATACGAGCATTATGATAATATTCCTGGGGTGTTTGCGGATTAGGGATAAGCCCACTATTAGATTTTAGATTTTCAAAACTTTCAGCAATGTTATCCAGCTTATTGATAATTTGGTTTGTTTTGGCATCAATGTTTTTAGTAGTTTCTTTAATTTCGCCTACATCTTTTTCGATTCCTAAAATAGATTGCTGTAATTTGTCCATGCCAGGAATGGTTCCGGCCACAAAACCTGTATCGGGATGAGCTTTACCCAAAAGCATGATGATAAGAAGAATGGGAGTGGCAACAGTAGTAAAGGCAAAAAGCACCGACCATTTATTGGTTTGAAAAATTGTTTTGTATTCTTCGTCGGTAATTTTGCCATCGGCACGGGCGGCTTCAATGGTTTTACGCACTTTCAAAAACCAGATGGCTCCCGAAACAATCCAGCCACAAAATACAATCCAAAATAATATGCCGGCAAAGGGGGCTATAGGGGCTAATACATCACCAATAAACCCACCAATGGCACCCACGGGGGCCGCCACTTTGGCACTGCGGGAGAGGAGAGAAAGAAGAGATGCTTTTTTATTTTCCATCATAAAAGGTCCTTAATAAGTGTGAGGGCCTTAGTGTATGGAAAAAAAGGGACGAGTCAATGGTTTATAGAACTTAATATCCACATAAAAGTTAGAATGATAATAATAACCGTATAGCTTGTGATGTTGGCATAAAGGGCCCAGGAGTGAGCTATGAGTTTATGAGGAGTAGACAGTTTTTTTTGAATGATTCTTTTTTCTAAATAGTAAGAGATAAATCCATAAGGTATGCACATGAGAAGGGCTCCTGCATAAGCGGCCCATAAGGGCATGTCTCCACCTATCATTGTTAAAAAGCCCGTAGAATTAACGAGATTACCGGGGAAAAAATTCATTATTTGAATGGTAGATCCTGGTTTCAAAAGAGAAATCAAGAGAGCTGGTGATAAAAGAGAAAGTTGAGTTAAGACCGTCATGAGATACGCTAAAGGAATGCCTATTAGAGTAGAGAATAAATTAGCCAAAATCATTATTTTGAGAGCTTGTTTCCACAATAGTTTAAATTTGATAACGCCAACATAAGCTTCTACAAGCACAATAGGAATGAGCAGTAGCCAAAAAGCAGGCCAGGCAAGGGCCAGTGTTGGGATGCCGGCATCGGCATGGGCTTTAAACGGGATTAGGCAAAAAGGGATAAGATAATAAAAATTATTCTTTGCATCTGTCATGACACACCTCGTGAATGTTGTTGTCGTATTCTTGGCAATTAGTTCCTAAGCCAACGAGTGTGTAATCTGGTTTTTCTTTTAGCCATTCTTCTTCAATGCAATCGGAAATACATCGATCATCGGCAACAAAAGTACATTCATCCACACTATAGGTTTCAAGTTGCCCTACACCGTTGCCTGCAACGTGATTTTTAGAGTTGGTGGTAAGGCCCAAACAAATAAGTTGGCTGTATTTTTCTTTGGGATTAATGCAGCTGTATTGATGATAAAGAGGGTTTTCTTCCAATTCGCTACCTGTTTTTTTACCCTGTTGGTCAAGCCAGGGGATGGCGAGGGGGCGGATACATTGATAAACCGGGTTTTGGTATTTGGGATAGAGAGGTTGTATTAATTGTTGCATCACACCCTCATAAGTGGTGGGCAGAGAGGCTGCCTCGGCATATTCGGGATAATTATTAATGAGGTTCAAGATTTCACCGGCCACATAGGTTTTGCTGTAACCTTCTTTAAGTCCTTTTTCTAAAAACCCTACGATAGAATTGTTAAATTCTTTTTCATCCAGCAAATGGCAGGTGGGGTTGGTTTGAGTGTCTCCGTAGAGTGCGGAAAGTTTTTTATCGTTAATAAGTGTCATAGTTTCTCCTTAGAGTCTGTTAATCTGCCCCTGGCAGATGTTACAGACTCTTATCCCGTTAGGGGGTTAAAAACCGATTTTACGGTTTGGTTTTTTGGGTGGGGTCATCAACTGCCGGATGGCATCAAAAACAACTTCACTGAGCAGATGAAATTTGATTGTAAGCAAGCCACAAGGCTGCTCAGTGCTAGCAGATCTATTTAGAGTGTAAAAATTAATGATCTGCTTAGTAAATTGGGAATCATATTTCTTTTCTAGGCTAGCTAATTTATGTGCCAAATCTTTATGAGTAGCTAACACTTCTCTTAAATGAATGAAGGCTTGCACTACTGTAATACTTACCTTTATAGCTCTTTTACTTTTTATGACATTGGCCAGCATGATAGCGCCATGTTCAGTAAAAACGTTTGGAAGGTTTGGAGAATATTTTAGTGTTTTGAGGTGGTCACAAATTGTGACCACCTCTTTTTTTTCATTGGCTGTAAGAGTAAACATAAAAGAAGAAGGAAAACGCTCGGAATTACGTTTTACGGCTTGGTTTAGAGCTTTTGTTGTGATGCCGTAAAGTTGAGCTAGATCATGATCGATCATCACTTTTTTATTGCGAATTAATAAAATCAGGCCTTCAATTTTTTCTGTAGGGATAAAAGTTTCCATATTTTGTTTTTTAAACTTGAGGTGCCAAATTGGCACCTCAAGTTTGAACTGGTCGCAAATTGCGACCACCTACTTCTTCCTTACTCACAATCCATGCCATCAAAAATTTTTTAAAAAGCCCTTATTTATCGAATATTTGTAAAAAAGCCCCCAAACCCACAGTCTCACGACAGTCTCAAAATCGGACTCTTTCAGTCCCATTTTAAGACGGGGGTTAAGGCCTCAATTATTAGGGCTTTAGCTTGTCTCCGAGGGTTGTACACCCCAAATTTTAAGAGTGTTTTAGCACCCTAAATTGTAAAAAACACAATAATTTCAATTGTTTAATAAAATTAAAAGGTTTGGCCTTATGCTTGCATTTACTAAGGCAAGAGGGACGTAATTATGGCAAACCTAGAAAACAATGTTTTAAAGATGGCAGCCGAAATGAAGGCTGGGTTTAAAGGCGAAGACATGGCTTTGGGTTTAGAGCTGGCGTTAACCGAGTCGGCTTTTGGCCATGAGCATGCGCTTATTAATTTAGAAAACACGCCCTCGATAATGCATAAAGAAGAATTGATTAACCAAATAGAAAACCACAAGAAAGTATACTTTTGGGCCCGTGAAAGTTTGCGCCAAATTAACCCCGAAAAGTTACTTCAAATTGAAGAAGAATTACGCGCTCAAAAAGATGCGCTGTTTAACACCAGCTACACCGTTCACTAATAACAAGTTTGTTTACCCTCCAGCCTTGAAGGAGCGACTAAAAATTGCTTCTTCAAGGCTTCCCCCTTTTTATTTCTTTTTAAGTTTCATCAACGTTTCTTGTAAATCATCATAAATGCTAGCTCGGGAGCCAAAGGCGATGATGGTGATGATTTTTTTAGAAGGGTTGATATGATAAATCAGTCTAAAACGTGCGATACGGTACGAATAATAACCTTGAAGTTCCCGCTGGAGAGGCTTGCCGGCATGAGGCTCATTCGCTAATAACTTAAGAGCTTGTTTTATATTTTTTTTACGCAGGGGATGGAGATGTAAAAAGAGCTTAGCTACTTCAGAATCGATTTTAATTTTAAAAAACATCAATCGTCCCCAAAAACTTCCTCAAAAGACAAGGTTTTTCCTTTTTTAAGTCTTTTAATACCTTGTTTGATTTCTTTTAAAAAATCAGAGTCTTTATAAATTTCTTCCGTTTCTTTCCAGCCCTCATACATAAGGGGGGATACCAAAATAGCCGCAGGCTTACCGTTTTTGGTGATGATGAATTCATTCTCTTGCAAAATCACTTCATCCACTAAACTATTAAGTTTTGTTTTGGCTTCAGATAAAGACAGTATTTTTTCCATAAAGAACTCCTTTTAAATAACGACCTAAATATAGGTTGTTTTATAAAAAGAGGCAAGGAAGCTTTTTATTTTATTTCAACA
>JAIBAG010000019.1 GCA_019695305.1 bacterium | reverse complement strand
ATCGTATTTGTGGGAGGCTTTTTTGTTGGTAGTAGATGTGTTAATAATTTCTTTTTCTACAGCGTTATTGGTAGAGCTCGAAATGTCAGCCGGAGAAACGTAAACTTCCTTGCCCATAATGCGGGGTGTAATAAAAATAAGTAATTCATTATCGGTTTTATTTTTAACTTTCGATTTAAATAAAGCTCCAAAAATAGGGATGGTAGAAAAAACAGGAACTCCATTGGTGGTTTTGGATTTATTGACTTTCATTAAACCGCCAATTACGGCGGTTTCGCCGTTATTCACAATAATGGTGGTGGTGGCCACGTTATCAACCACGGCCGGAATTCCGTCTACCGCACGGGTAAAATCGGCTTCCGATTCGGTGGCGGCAATTTTAAGTTTTACCGTGCTGTCGGGTGTAATTTGTGGAGTTACCGAAAGTTCAATGCCGGTGTCTATTTCTTCCAAATTACTTTCCGAACCGCTAGAAGTGCCGCTGGAACCGCCTACAGCAATAGTAGAAGTGCTTTTCACATAAAATTTAACACCACTTCTAATTTTAGCGGGTACGTTATTAAGTGTTGAAATGGAAGGCTGCGAAATAATGTGCGCATCGCCGCGGCCTTCGGCCATGGTTAGCTCAGCCGAAAGATTGGTATTTTTTACCACGTTGCCTACAAGTAAACCTACACCACTGGTAGGGTTATCGGCTGGTAAATTTACGTTATAACCGCCGGCGCCATCCGAGCTAAAACCTTGCACACGGCCTGTATCACGCGTAAAGCCCCATTGAATACCCATGCTTTGGCTAAAGTTGCGCGTTACGTCCACAATTTTAGCTTCAATATGCACCTGTGTATCCTGTTTATCCAGCTGCCTAATAAGCTCGGCAATGCGGGCCATGGAAGCTTCATTATCTTGAATGATGAGTGAATTGGTGCGGTCATCGGCGGCTACAGAGCCTTTATCGGATACATGCTCTTTGATGGTTTCCACCAAATCTTTGGCAGCAGCATAGCGTAAATTAAAAGTTTGAGTTTCAAGATTGGTGCCTTCTGGAAAAGAATCACCAGCACCTACACGCAAAATATTATTTTCTTCAGCAAATTCCAGTTTGTTCACGCGTAAAATGGAAGCCAAAGCATCTTTTAAAGTGGTTTGCTCAAAAATAACCGATACTTTTCCGGCCAAATCTTGAGGCGCAATAATATTAAACTTACCGGCGGCGCCAATCATATTAACGGCGTCTTTTAATTCGGCATTTTGAAATACAATATCGTACTGGCCGCCCGAAGAGCGATTACCTAAAAAGGCGCTGGTTTCAAGTTTATGCAGTCCTGCTACAGATTGTACCGTGATGCTGCCCGTATCAATTTCTTTAACCAAAAACGAACCAACAGAATCGCCTTCGCGCACAATTTTTCCCGATACTAAAGCCAAATGCAGGTTGGTGCTGGAAATAATGCCTTCCAAACTTAAGGTAGAGGGATCAACAGTTCCTTCTTTAGCCCCCGGCGAAAACGGATCACGCGGGCCGTCGGTCATTTTTTTGCTTTCAAAAGCATTGAGCGACAAATCCGACAAGGGTTCTGTTTTTTTGGCCTCGTCCGCTGCATGGGCGGCGCACGACAAGCCTAAGATAACGGTAAAAAGTAGATTACGAATGTTGTTCAGCATGAATCCCCTCAATTAAATAAAAGGTGGCACTCATATCCACCGACATCTCGCCTTGTACTATGGAGTCGGTAGTAATGGTGACAGAATCAACCGAAAAAAGCACGTTTAATTCATCCAGGTTTTTTAAAAAACCATTGAGCTTGTTGAAGGTACCATGAGCTCGTATGGTAATAGGTATTTCTTTGTGGGCTCCTGATGGCTTTTCGGGTTTGTAAGAAATGGAATCAATAACTAGCCCGTTTACAAAAGCAGGGTCGGAAAGAGTTTTGATAAGTTCGGGCGTTTCCGAAATATCGGGTTTTAAGGCGCCATTTAAAATTTGTATTTTGGAGTTACCCACTACCGGAGGTTCGCTTTCCTGCTTTTTTTGTTTTTGCTGCGTTAACAATTCTACCTGTTGAGACAGCGATTTTTGTTCGGCCAATACACTTTCCATTTGCGTACTTAAATCGGCCATTTTTTGCGCGTTGGGTTTATAAACCATGCGGATAAAAATCATAAAAAGGGCGATGGTGGCCACAATAATCATCACCAGTTCACGCGGGGTTGCCGATTTTTTAAGTGTGCTGTCCATATTACAAGCTTCCTGTTGCCAAATCGCATTCAATAGAAAAAGTATAAATATCCTGTGTTTTTTTAGAATCGGTGAGGGTAGCCCCTTTTATAAAGGGCGAGGCACTCAGCTGGCTTAAAAAAAGTGCGATATTGTCAAATTCTTTGGCATTCCCTTTTAGCTCCAGCGAGCGGGTTACACTGGGAGCCGCTGTTTCTTCCATGGGGTTTTCGGGCTTTGATTCTTTTTTATCTTTTTTGGAAGGGGCCGGCGTATTGGTACGCACCGATCCGGTAAATTCGGTAAGCCATACCGTGCTGGGAAGGCGTCCGGTAATATCATCCACCAGTTCATTCCATATGGGCGTGGTGTTAAAAATATTGGTTAAATCGGCATGACGCCCGCCGCCTATTTTGGGCGGGGCGGCTTTTAGCAAGCGGTCGCGTTCGTGCTGCAATTGCTGAATGGATTCATTGAGCGAGGCCATCTTTTTTTCGTGTATTTTAAAACGCACGGTTTGATAGCCAAATAAAAGAGCCGCTACGGCCATAAACACCCCTACAATCGCCAAAATTTTTTGGTAGGTAAAGTCAAACGGCTTCTTTTCTATAAAATTTATACGTTCAATCATATTGCGTAATCATCGCTAATGCCACGGCCGGGGCATACAAATGCCGGCCTTCAATTTTTTCGTATTTATCTGGGCTAATATCCACAAATGAAAAAGGATCAAGCAGTGTGGATTTAAGACCTAAATTTTTTGTGAGGTAATCCAATAACCCGTCGCGATTAGATCCGCCGCCCGATAAAAACATTTGGTTAATTTGTTCCACCTGAAAGGTTACGGCAAAGGTATCCAGCGTGTTTTGAATTTCGGCAGCAAGTTTGGGGTTAAAATTTTCGGCATCTTGCTCACTATTTTGAATGCTAATGCCCGGAAGTGGACGTGAAAAATAATATTTACCGCGCCCAATAATAATCATGGTGGATTTGGAATATCCCAAATCTAGCCCTGCCAGCCACATGTCATCCGACGGGTAAAAATTATCGATGCTGGAAGCCAAGCTTACGGCCGAAGGCTCTACAAAAACCGGACGCAGCCCCGCATCCGATAAATGCTTCATGGCATGCGTAACGGAGGCTTTTTTAATGGCGTATCCTACTAAAGTTAGTTTTTTAGAGTCGGGTTCGTTACCGCTCACAATAGATGAGCGCACCACAAAATCTTCAATATTGCCTTCTACTACATCGCGCATTTTCCATTTAACGGCTTCTTTTAAATCGGCATCGGGCATTTTGGGCAATTCCAGTTTGCGAATTTTTAAACTTTTGTCTTCAATAGATACGGCGGCATTAAGGTCAGAGAGTTTATTTTTGGAAATAAAATCTTTAAATTTATTGGCAAACTGTGGGTCTGACGGACTAGATTCAAGAATGCCTGCAAACTCAAATTTTGGTTTTTGACTTTCTTTTACCGATAAACGCACCACTTTAACCGATTGTGTGCCAATATCTACACCCAGCGTATTGGTTTTACGCGAGGGAAGACGCGGCTTAAACATGTCGAGCGTGAGGTTGGTTTTAAGATCCATGAATATTTATTTCTTTTCTTTTTGTGCTTCCATAAGAGCCAAACGCATTTTTATTTGGCCTTCCAGTCCCGGTTCAATATTGGGAGTTAAATCCAAAAACTTTTTATAATCGGTGGTTGCTTTAGCTAGTTCGCCCAAACGTTCGCTTGCTACGGCACGGTGAAAATAAGCCTCGGCATAATCATTTTTTAGGCCAATGGCGCGATCCAGCAGGTCTTTGGCTTTATCGGTTTGGTTGCGTTCCAAATACAGGGCGGCCATGTTGTTTAAGGCTTCGGGGAAATCGGGTTTTAACTCCAGTGCTTTTTCGTAGGAGTGGTAAGCGCTGTTGGCATCACCCATCTTTTTTTGTGTTAATCCCAAACTGTTGTAGGCATCGGCGTCGTTGGGGGTAGTTTCTACCACTTGCTGCCATTTACGTTCGCTTTTTTTGTAATCTTCGCTGTAAAAAAGAGTGAGCGCTTCATCTTTTAATTTTGCAGCTTCTTCGTCGGGTGAGGGGGCGGCAATGGTTTTAGGCTGCAAAACGGGAGTGGCTACCTGCTGCGTAAAAAAACGATCTTTTAAAAAGTGGTTATAAATTAAAAAGCCCGCACCAAAAAGTCCCATCATCACCACAATACCCATGAGCACAGACGATGTTTTTTTGGGGCCTGGTGTTGGTGCTTGTGCTGGCTGTTCGGGTGAGGTTTGGTCTTGGCGTTCTTTTTCGGCTTTTTTTAAGGCATCAAGAATGATGGACATGATAAGGCACCTCCTGTGCCGCTTTTTTAACCAAATTTCCGCTGATAACCCGTGTGTCTAAAGAGTAAGCGGCCAAGAGCGCGTTTTCACAAATGCTGTTTACCACACGGGGTACGCCACCACTGGCCCTATACAATTCTTTAAAGGCCGATTTTTCAAATTCTACCATGGGCCTGTGCCCGGCACGTTCCAATCGATAATGCACGTAACGTTCTAAATTGGTACGGTCGAGTGGCTGCAATTTGCAAAAAATTTGAATGCGTTGGGCTAACTGGCGCAGCCTGGGTTCGGCCAGTTTTTCTTCCAGTTCGGGTTGACCCACTAAAACAATCTGCAACAATTTTTCACGTTCGGTTTCTAAATTAGATAAAAGACGGGTCATTTCTAGCGATTCAAAGGATAAATTTTGCGCCTCATCAATAAACACTACGGCATTTTCGCCGGCCCTGTTTTTTTCCAAAACAAAATGATTTAAGGCATCCAGCATGTCGTGCGTGGTTTGAGCTTGGGTTTTGCAGCCAAAATCTTTTAAGATGCTTTTTAAGAGTTCTTCGGTGGAGAGTAAGGGATTTAAAATGAGACTTGTGGAAACGTTGATGGGGAGGCGGTTTAAAAGCGCGCGCAAGAGGGTTGTTTTACCAGTGCCTACTTCTCCAGTAAGCAATAAAAACCCCTTACGTTCATTAATCCCATACTCCAATGTTTTTAAAATCCCTTCATGTTGCGGAGAGGGATAAATAAAATGGGTATCGGGTGTTAAATTAAAAGGTCTTTCCACAAGACCGAAAAAGCTCTGGTACACAAAACCCCCTTAAAGAAGCTTAAAAAATGGCAGATAGACGATAGGCTTCTTCAAACAAACCCAAACCGGCTCGTGAGAGCCGATTTAGGTTGTTGAAATTTATCATTTTTTTTAAAGTCGGGCAACAGATTACTTCTTCTTGATACTGATTTGGTTATTGCCGTAATTTGATCCCTGACCAGCGGGGGCATTGACATCGGTTAAGTCTTTAGACTGTACCAGCAGCACCAGGTCCTGGAAGTCGGTGGCCGGATCATTAGGATAACGGGTTGCGTTGTTGCCAATTTCGTACAGCAGGATGACCTGGTTGGCATCTAGTGTAATTTTTCCGTTCACCACATAAGGAGCCAAAAACTGACGGATTTGGCTGTTAAAGGCTGCGGTACTGGGTACGGAGTCACCGTTCACTAATGTTAACACCTGGCTGCTATCCTGCGAGTTATCGTAGGCTGCGCTAAACAGGGTTTTATTGCCCTGTTTGTATTTACCCGAGGCTTTAAACGAATAGGTATCACCGTTGTTATCACTATTTTCGGTATACAAGTTACCCGCTACAACCGCATTGCCGCTAAAGAGATTGGTGTAGTTCATATGGTTACCGCTTTTCTTACCCATGCTGAGGGTAACAGGAATTGTAGGGCCGCCTACGCCGTAGGTAATAGCGGTTCCCAACACTTTCACTTTCATTTGATGATCGGCATCAATGGTGATGGTGTGATCGTTTTCAATGGTAAAACCAGGATCCACAGGAGGTGTAGCACAGGGATCTCCATCGGCAACGGTCATTAAAGCCACCAAGTCTTGATAGTCAACGGCCGAGCTGTTGGGGCTAGAGGTTACGTTCATGCCAATTTCAAACAAGAAGATAACCTGATTTGGATTAAGCACTACTTTGCGATTTACAATATAATTTCTTAGGTATGATTCAATAGTACTTTGGTTAGCAAAGGGGGTGATATTGGGCACGCTATCGCCATTCATCAGTACTTTTACCTGCGGCGAGTTTACCGAGCTGTCGTAGGAAGCCGAGAAACTGCTGTAAGAACCGCTGCCTTTTAAGGTATAGCTGGCGGAGGTATCGTAGGTGTTCATTACATAGGTTTCGCCACCGTGTACAGCGGCGCCGTTAAATAAATCAGTATAGGTTATTGTTCCGTTAGACGCTACTTTGCCCAGCTTGGTGGTAATGGGAATAGTGGGGCCTCCGGCGCCATAAGTGATGGAGGTTCCCAAAATTTGAACGGTCACTTGTTTATAAGGGTCTACCACTACTTGGTTAGAAGCATTCACATCTACACCCGGAGTAACTCCAGGCGTTTGGCTGGTACCGTTATTAAGAGCAAACTGGTCGTACAGCACGCTGCCGTCAGCAAATTCAACCGAAATTTCGTAGCTGGCTTGATCGGCCAAGGTGTTGTGATAGGTAATAGCTGGAAAATTAAAATTACCGGTACCGGTAAGCGAGGTATCGGCACCGTCAATCCAGTCGCCGCCGGCAGCCCCGTTAACAGGCGTACCAATGTGGCTAGCCGTACTGTAAAAAGTGCTGGAGGCTACTGTCCATCCTTCAATGGTGTTACCGGCGCGGTCGCGGTGACCTGTGTCGCGCAAGCAAATGTATTCGCCATCGCAAGCGCCCAAATAATCTAATTCATGCTGGTCGCGGTGTCCGTTTTCCCAGGCGGATGTAGCTACCGAAAGCGTGTTACAACCGTTATCGGCACCGTTGCCGTCGCAGGCATTGCCGTTACCACCGCAATGGCAAATGAGTACTTTGTTGGCATGGTCGGGATCGGCCACTTGCGTGTAGTCGGGTGTGCAGCTCACATCCCAATCCATTTGGGTGCGTGTCATAATCACGGCTGCATTGCTGCAACTTTTAATAAGGCGAATACCACTTAATACATTTCCATTACTTTGTGCGAGCGAAGTATCTAAAGTAACGCACTGGCTGGCAAACGAGGTGGTAAAGCTCCCTGTTTTTTTAGCGTTTCCTACGGTGGCTGTTACCGTTACAAGTCCGGTTGAGGGATTGGCGGTAACGGTAAAAGAACCAGGTCCAAAAGATTTATTGTTTACTACAGGGCTATAACCCTGATCCACACGAATACGGGCATATTGCATACCAGCATCAAGCACACCTTGAGCCTGAACGGTTTGCATTTCGTTTACACTGGAAGTTTTTTCACCCACAGTCATTTCGGTAACGGCCATGCCAAAAAGCCCCAGCATGGAAATAACAATAAGCGCTCCTATGAGTGTTGACCCTCGATCATTTTTTAAAGGATGTATGGACACTGGGTTCATAAGCTTAAAGCAAGCCAACATAGCCTGATGTGCTGGACACACTAATTGTTTTTTGTGTGCCCGAAACCGACAGGGTAATGTTAGTGCCTCCTCCTGACGTGGGGTTACCGTATGCGTTAAAAATAACATTGATGTTTTGATTGGTAAAGCGCGCACCGGAAAAATTGGTAGATAAATCGTATTGCATGGGCTTGTTGGTGATGGGATTGGTAGCAACAGCGCCTGTAGATTGTTTGTAAATTTGATAGGTAGTGGCGCCTGTTACTCTAAAGCCGTAGGCATCCAGTGTTGTGGTAGATAAATTTTGGGCGTAACGGATATCGGTTAAAATTTTACGCGAGGCCGAATCAAGCGTGATAGCGCTGGTATCAAAATTGGGCATGGCCACAACCGATAAAATAGAAACAACCACAATGGTGAGTACCAGTTCTATAAGGGTAAAACCTTTTTGGTTGCCGGCAGATTTTTTTAAAAGCGTCTTCATATTATTGATAGTTACTATATAAAAAGTTACGGGGAATAATCATGGTAGTAAGCGAAATATTCCCTTCATTATCTTTTTGGGCCGATGTCATGGTCACTTTAATTTTTCTTACCGAGCTGATGGCAGCGGTGGTGTTTCCGTTTTGGTCTAAATAGGCCAAAGTAAAACCGCTGATGGGGCTAGCCAGTTTTTCGTTGTTTTTCATGAGCGAGGTAACACCGTTTTGAGTGCTGGAGCTGTAGGTTGCGTTATTGCCATTAATATCTCTAAAGGTAATGCTGGTAGCCGAAATAGATTGAATATTGGCGCTACTTAAACGGGTTAATTCGTTGGTGACCAAATTCATGGCATAACGCATGTCTGATAAAGCAGCCTGACGGTTAGAAATAAAGGCATAGGTGCTTAAGTTAGAAATCATGGCCTGGCTTGCTACCCCAAACATGAGTGACATGATGGAAATGGTTAACACGGCTTCAATGATGGAAAAGCCTTTGTTCGTCTTTAAAATGTGAAACACATTTTTCATATTAAGTATGGTTGGCCAGCATGGTAGATACTTTTACCTGCTGCCCTGTATCGTTTCCCCAACGGACGGTTACTTCCACTTTTTTATAACCACTGCCGGCTTGTGGGGTGCTTAAATCGCTAGAGCTTACTTCGGTAACCGACGTAGAACGGGTAAAACCTCTGTAGCTTCCGCTTAAGGTTTCTTGCTGATAATTGTTTTGGGTAATGCTGGAATAGCCTACAAAGGTTTTATCGGCGATGATCATCTGTAGTTTTTCGTTAGCTAATTGCGACCCAATCACCAGGTGGTCGTTATCGAGGCTGTGATCGATGGAGTTTTGCATCATGGCATAACCGCCCGTTAATCCTACGGCCAAGAGTACGGCCGTTAAGATGGCTTCTATAAAAGTGAAGCCTTTCTGATTGTGTAATTTTTTCAATAATCCTTTCATACAAGGCTACTATAGTGCATAGGGTGTGCCAAAGTGTTTAGAAGTAATTTTATTATTTAAGTATATGAAATTATTGTATATATTAGCCATCTAAAGGGCTAGATTAATGCTTGTTAACGCTCAATATGTGTTGAAATGACACAAGGGGAAAAAAAGATACTATTTATAGGTTGGAGCTTGGAAAATATAGGAAAAGATTAATAAAAAAGGCGCCCCCTTACGGGAAGCGCCTTTTTTAAACTGCAATTCTAAACTACTGCTTATTGAAAGGTTCCGGCAACAGGGTCGTAGGTAAAGTTGCCTGTTACTCCATTACTTGAATAATTGTAATGAGTGGAATCAACTCTGCTCCAACGACTATCGTTAACAGCTTGTTCCAAAACGGTACCAAAGCAAGCGGTAGTATCACAAGCGGTGGCATCAGCTCCGCCCAAATCGGCAGGATAGATACCAGTACCGCCGCCTACAAGGTCGTTAGCGCGATACAGCGAAATACCTTCACGTACCGAAGCTACAACACCTTGCATAGACGAGGTAGCAGCGTCTGTTGACACGTCGATAAACGTGGGTAAAGCAGCCACGGCTAAAATGCCTAATACTACAATCACCAAAATCAATTCGATTAAGGTGAAACCTTTTTGGTTTTTAAGTTGTTTCATTGTTTTATCCTCCCATTCAAAAGGAATTTTCCTTCTGAACGTTTTGCCCCTTAAGGGACGGTTTTAATTTGGTCAAACAGGACAACCCCGTTTGACATGTAAAAAGTCTGTTTTTTGAGGGGCTCACGTCGCCCCCTCCACCGGCAAAGCCGGCTGGAGCCTCCCCCTCAACGCGCCCTTGGCGCTGTTTACTAATGATGCAACACCGCGCGCGAGATGCCCCACATGGGCAAGAAAATGCCCAGGGCAAAAAGCACGATGAACCCGAACACAAAAAAGAGCAGGATGGGTTCCAAAAGTGTTGTTAAATTTTTAAGCGTGTGCGCCACTTCTAAGTCGTAGTGCGAGCCAACGGATTTATACATGTCGTCCAAGGCACCCGATTTTTCGCCGATGGCGGTGGCTTCAATGAGTAATGGGCTAAAATATTTGGTTTGGCGCATGGCCTGCGAAATACTGCCGCCTTTTTCTACTTCGGCTTTTACTCCCAAAGCTTCGCGAACAAATACTTCGTTACCTACGGTGGAGGCGGTAATTTCAAGCCCGCGGGTGATGGGAAGGCCGGCTTTGTAGAGGGCTCCTAAAATGTGAGCAAAACGGGCATTGCCCACTTTTTGCCCCAGCGGACCAAACACAGGTAATTTCCATTTAATGCGGTCCCAGGCAAAACGACCTTTGGCGGTAGACTGCCATTTTCTAAACGCAAAAATACCGGCCACCACCATAAAAATTAGGATGTACCATTGATTGCGCATGAAATCGCTCATGCCCATCATCATGCGGGTGGGAAGAGGGAGTTCGGCATCGTAGTGTGCAAAGAATACCGAAAATTTGGGCACCACGTATGTCATCAACACGCAGAAGGCTACAATAAGAACAAAGATAACAATTTTGGGATACAGAGTGGCCGATGATACGGCCGATTTGAGTGCCGTTTCTTTTTCAATTACCGTGGAGAGTTGACCCAGTACATCTTCCAAAATACCAGCTTCTTCACCGGCATTGAGCATGCTCAAATATAATTCGTTAAAAATTTTTGGATGTTGGCCAAACGCGCGTGAGAGAGAGGAGCCTGAAGCAACGTCGCTTTTAATGCGCAAAATGGCATCTTTAAAAAATTTGTTTTTGGTTTGCTGCGCCATGGTGTGCAGCAAGGTGTCCATGTCCATGCCGGCTTTAAACAAGGTGTGAAACTGGCGCGTAAAAAGCATGAGTTCTTCGCTGGAAACATGGTTAAAAATGGCGAGCGATTCTTGGGCTACACGGCTAGAACCCTGAAACACGGCAATAGGAATAAGCCCCTGATCGGAGAGCATTTCGCGAATAGGATCCATCGATGGAGCTTCCATCTGGCCCATTACAAGGAGGCCGTTCATATCGCGCGCTTTGTAAGAATACATCGTCATAGTTTTTTATCGTCTCTACCCTCCCTGGCCCTCCCTTACAAAGGGAGGGAACTCTTTGTCCTCCTTTGTAAGGGGGACAACAGGGGGTAGTTCTTTAATCTTCCTCAGTTACTCTCACCACTTCTTCAAAAGTTGTTTGCCCCATCTCAATTTTATCCAGGCCGTCTTGCACGATGGACTTCACGCCTTTTTTGCGCAGGCAGGCCACAATTTCGCCTTCACCGGAGTTTTTATACATAAGAGTGCGTACGTCTTCGTCGATGGCGGCTAATTCAAAAATGCCCATACGGCCGGCGTAACCGGTGTAGTGGCAAGATTTACAACCTTTTCCTTTAAAAGCTTTTTTCACACGGCTGGCTAAGTGGGGAAATTCACATTCGGCCAAATTAATTTCATCACGGCAGTGATCGCAAATTTTGCGTACCAAGCGTTGGGCCATCACACCTTTTAAAGCGCTCGACAGCATGAACGGTTCAATGCCTAAATCCATGAGGCGCGAAATGGCGCCGGCGGCTGTGTTGGTGTGTAGTGTAGAAAGCACCAAGTGGCCGGTAATAGCAGCACGCACAGAAATGAGAGCAGTTTCACCGTCACGAATTTCGCCCAGCATAATGACATCGGGATCTTGGCGTAATACCGAGCGCAGTACGGTGGCAAAGGTGAGCCCTGTTTTGGTGTTAACAGCTACCTGATTAACTCCTTCAATTTCGTTTTCAACAGGGTCTTCAATAGAAATAATATTTTTCTCGGGTGAATTGATGCGTTGTAATGCCGCATACAGCGTTGTTGATTTTCCTGAGCCTGTGGGGCCTGTAATAAGAAAAATACCGTGAGAGCGCGTGATAATATCCGAAAATGTTTTACGTTGGTCTTCATCAAACCCCAAGCCTTCAATGCCTTTTACAGCATCTTTTGAGAGCAAGCGAATCACCACCTTTTCGCCGTGTTGTGTGGGACAGGTTGAAATACGGAGATCCAGCGGATTTCCCACAAGCAGCACACGGACGCGTCCGTCTTGTGGTACGCGCCGTTCGGCAATGTCAAGCCCTGCTAAAATTTTAACGCGCGATACAACGGGCAAATGCATGTTTTTAGCCAAGGTGCCGCGTTCGCGAAGCATGCCGTCTATGCGAAAGCGTATGTGTGTGTTGTTACGGTATGGTTCAATATGAATATCGCTGGCGCGTTCGGCGTGGGCACGGGCAATAATGCTGTTTACCGCCGATACCACTTTGGGCCCCAAAGCCATTTCCTGCATCTTGCGCGTTTCGGTTTCGTTTTGTGTGTTGTCGGAAGAAACCTCCAGGGTTAAACCCTTATCATCGTTGGTGGCGGTACTATCGCCAATATTGCGGAAGCAGTCCTCAATTTCGCGGAGGCTTGCAAGCATGGGCTCAAGGTCCATTTTTAACGCTTCACGAATATCGTCTTGAGCGAACGAATCGAAGGGATTGGCCATGGCCACCACAATTTTGTCGTCTTTCATGTACAGAGGAACCACTTTGTGCTGGCGGCTTAAGTGAAGGGGTAATTTGTGAAAAAGTTCCGGGTTAATTTGAAAATCTTTGAGGGTGATGTATTCGATGTTGTAGCGTTTCGCTAAAAACTTAAGGAGCTGCTCTTCTTTAACAAAACCCTTTTTAATAAGTACCGAGCCTAAATCGAGACCCAGGTTTTCCATGCTAATTTTAGCAATGGCTAACTGATCGCGCGTAACAAGACCTTCAGATACCAATTCGTTTTGGTATTGGCTGATGGATTCGCTACCTTGAAAAACCTGTTTCTCGGCTGAGTACATATAATAGTATAAACTCCTAATAGGGGCTTATTAAGCATGAGACATGCCAAAAGCCTGCTTAAAGTACCAAGACTAATGAATTGTTATAAGTATTTGTTTTTTAACGATAATTTTTACTTTTTCTTTCTTTATTTTTTTCATGGCTCTGTGTCCTTTTTTGAGGGTGTGTAAAAACTCTACAAATAGGGTATTTTTTTACATGTATTTATTTCCTAATTAGGAGCAAGGGCTGTGCCAGAGTTAATTGGGGTTTAAAAAAACCTGTATTATTTAAGTGTTTGAAAAAGCTTGGTTTAGTTGTGCTTTGAGGGGGCGCGTGCTCAAAAAGTGAATAAAAAGCGTCAAAAAAATGGAGGGGTAGGAAGAAGTGGGCTTATCGTCCATCGCTTATCGCTAATCGTGAATAACAAGATTATAAGAGTTTTTACCTTGCGATCAGCGATCAGCGAATAGCGAATAGCGAAAAACAGCTTGCCCGTATTACAAACTCACCTGTACAATTTATAACTATGTCAGGAGCCACGCTTACTCTCGAAAATTTGCTCGACCGCATGCTTGAGCAAAAGTCATCCGATTTGCATATTTCTGCAGGTTCGCCTCCTCAAATTAGAGTGGATGGTGATTTAGCTCCCCTTGAAGATTTTAATTTAACGCCCGAAGATGCAAAAAGATTGTGTTACGAAAAAACGCCTCCCGAACGTATCAAACAATTTGAGCAGGATTGGGAGCTTGATATTGCCATTGAGCACAAAGGTATTGCGCGCTTTCGTGTGAATTTGTTTATGCAGCTCAATTCGGTATCGGGCGCGTTTCGTCACATTCCTACCGAAATTCCTGATTACAAAAAAATTGGTGTGCCGCAAACGGTAATGGACCTTTGCAAAAAGCCCCGTGGTTTGGTTTTGGTAACAGGCCCTACGGGTAGTGGTAAATCAACAACGCTTGCGGCCATGGTAGATGCTATCAATAAAACCGAACCGGTTCATATTATCACTGTAGAAGATCCTATCGAATTTGTGCACTCATCCAAAAAAGCACTTGTTGTTCAGCGTGAAGTTGAAAAAGATACGCACAGTTTTGGCGCTTCGCTTAAACGCATTTTACGTCAAGATCCCGATGTGGTGCTGGTGGGCGAAATGAGAGATTTAGAAACGATAGCGGCAGCCATTACTATTTCTGAAACGGGTCACTTGGTTTTTGCAACGTTACATACCAACACGGCCGTGCAAACCATTAACCGTGTGATTGACGTGTTCCCCCCACATCAGCAGCCGCAAATACGCACGCAGCTTTCCTTTATTTTGGAAGGTGTAATTTCGCAACAACTCATCCCTAAAAAAAACGGGGGGCGAGCGTTAGCTACTGAAATTTTAATTCCTAATCCCGCTATTCGTAATTTAATTCGTGAAGATAAAATTCACCAATTATACTCTGCCATGCAAATTGGCCGCGATAAAACGGGTATGCACACCATGACTCAATCACTTACTAACCTTGTAAATGATGGTTCCATCACCAAAGAACGTGCGCTTGAATATGCTACCGAATACGAAGAATTAAAGAAGATGCTGGGGATGTAAAATAATATTAATTCATGGTTAGAGCATCTAAAGCCCTTATTGTAGCATAGGGGATATAACCCGCATCGCTGGCTAAGTTATAAAAGTTGTCTACTTTATCGGCGTCGGTAACGTAATCTACCGACAACACCACAATATCGTTATCTTGATAGGTGAGTAAATTATCAATCACCTCATCCTGTTGATCTAAGTCATTATCATTTTCTGCATCGCCAAAATAAAAAGTATCTTCTACGCCAATGGCATCAATCATCGATAAGTAATCATCGGCATTGGAGGCATCATTAATAATGCCAGAACCGTTTTGTGGAATAATAATAAAATCTTCGTTTTGAGCCCGTGCGTAATTTGCAAGCCTGATTACAAAATTAGTCATGTCGTCGGCTGCGCTATCGCGATCTAATCCGCTATCACCTCCGGGTCCGTAATATTCGTAGGCGTCAATAATATCCAAATAAGCCCCATCAAAACCGGCGGCAATTATTTTATCTAAATATCCCTCCATTAATTCCTGCCATTCGTCTTCCCAGTAAAATACTTTAAAGTTTCCCGGAAAGTCAGGGTTTTCGGCATCTACATAGGAAGCGCCCGCATCAAAATAATAACGGTAGTCTTCGGCCTCCCCAATAGAAAAATAGGAAATCACCAGCTTGTTATTGTTGCCCCGCATGGTGTTAACATCATCCTCACTAAAAGCCTCTTCATCCGAACCATCGGCCGAATAATCCACAACTACCAAATCAAAATCGGATGCTCCCACTTCGTCTAAATCAATATCTTGCAGCTGATATCCCCAACTGGAAACGCCTACAACGCGCCCTGTGGAAGGAAAGTTTATTCCTCCACCACTACCGCCCGAGGAGCCGCCACAGGCAATAAAAAGGCTAAAAATAGATATGAGAAGCGCTTTTCTAATTGTTTTCATAGATGAAATTATATAGCGATTTATTGAATAGAGTAAGCAACTTTTTATCGCTTAGGCCGATAAACTTTTTAAGCCGGCTTGGGCAAGTCCGGATCCAACTCAGAAAGGGCATTATTTATGAATACTTCAAGGGAGTAGCCCCCCGCGTTATAAAGTAGTTTATAGAGTAGTCGCTCAAACGGTTTTTTTGGCATGCTGGCACAGGTTGCAGTAGATGCAGCTCCCGGTGTTGTTAAAAGCAGAAGTAATACGGCCATTCTCAATGTTTTTAGTAGAACAAGTACATTCCTTCAAAGTCCTTAAGAGAGGCATTTTAAAATTAATTGATAAACATCCGGATGAAACCCTAAGCCTCCATGCGAAGCATGTACTTCGTGATGGATAACCTGGTGTCTTTTATCGTTATCCACGCTTGCCTCCCACCACACCGTTTTATCCGATTTGCTATAGATGCTGTACAGTGGAACCGTAATGGGTGTTTTTTCGCGTTCGGCAATAATTTTTTCAATTCGTTTTTCTTCTTCGGGGCCTTTTTTGTTTTTTTCCTCGTAAGCGGTCATTTTTGGTCCGCCGCGGTTGGGGGTTCCCATGGTGATAACACGGTCAATGATTTGCGGATTGTCACGAGCCACTTCGCGTGCAAGGTAACCCCCTAAACTCCAGCCAATTAAAATTACTTTTTTCTTTTTTTGATTTGTTAAGGTTTTAAGTTTTTCGGTAATTTGCGGTAACAGAGAAACAACACTTTTATTGTTAGTTCCTAAACCCCATCCATGTACATCGTATCCATGTGCCAATAAAAAATGCCGAAGAATATGAGTGGAGCGATCGGAAGTGAGATAGCCGGGAATAACGTAAATGAGTTGAGATTTTCCCTGTCTGAATTTTAAAAGGGCAGACCACTTAAATCCTAAATAAGCCATGTGAAAAGGAAGGCGTAATTCATCGAATAAGGCTTTTAGTAAGTTGAGCTTAACGGTAGATTTCTCTGCGGTGGCCAATGTCGATGATGGTGATGATGAGTTTTGTTTTTTTGATTTCATAAATAATACGATAAGAACCAATGCGATATTTAAAAAGACCTTTAAGCTCGGCTTTTAAAGGAATGCCGATGGATGGATCTTGTGCCAGTAAATCGATAGCGTGTGCCACTCTTTTCCCCATTCCGGCATGCGCTTTTATGAGTGTGGCAAAACTTTTTTCGGCTTGGCGGGTTAATTCAACCTGATACATGGTTTTATTCCAAGCGGTATTTGCGCTTTACCTGATTCCAGTTAATCGTTTTGCCGGATTTGGCTTCTTTCATTCCCTGTTTGATGTTTTTCAGATTTTCCTTGTCGGTTGTTTCATTCAAAGTTTCAATCATGCTCTCATAATCATCTACCGAAAGCAGAATGGCTACCGGTTCGCCATGTTTAGAAATGATATAGCGGCCTAATTCGGAATCGACTTTTTCGATTACTTTGGGCAGCTGGGGGCGAAGGTCTTTAAGGGTAATGTGATTGTACATAATAAGCTCCTATAGTATACATAATAGTGTATACTATAAAATTGAAAGTCGCAACGCTTTTTTAAAGCTACTCTCTAGACAAAGTGCAATAATTTGTTTATTCGTTACTTTTCATGGCACAAAAGATTAAAATATTTTATTTCATCCCCAACTTGGCGCAGGGAGGCCCCGAGCGGCAGCTTTTGGAGCTCATCAATCATCTCCCGCCCCAATTTGAACCGGTGTTGTGTTTGTATCACGATAATATTTTTTTCACGCGCGAAAAACCGGCCGATCAGCCGCGTTATATTTTGGGTTACGAAAAAATGGGATTTAAAGGGTATCGAAAACTCGTCGACATTCTTAAAAAAGAAAAGCCTACCATACTCCACAGCTTTCGCGACAAATCCAATTTTTGGGCGCGCTTTGCGGCGCTTCGCGCTGGTGTGCCCATCATCATTTCTTCTTGTCGCAACCGGATGATTGAGCTGCGTTATGTTCTCTTTGAAAAATATTTTTCTAAACGACAGGCGGCCATCCTCACTAATTCTGTAGGTGTAAAAAAAGAACTGATGTGGAAAGCGCGGGTGTCGCCGCAAAAAATTAGGGTGATTTACAATTATATTGACGTTAATTTTTTTAGCCCGCCCACGCGTGAACAAAATGAAACTGAAAGAGCGCGCTGGAATATAAAGCCCGATGAAATTGTGTTTATGCTGCCGGGGCGTGTGGGTATTCAGAAAAACCAGATTTTTTTATTGTGGGCTTTAAAGCGGCTTCTTAAAAAAGGGGAATTACCCAAAAACTTTGTTCTCTTACTTGTTGGCCGCAAGCGTGATAAAGTGACCTCGTGGATTGTGGATCAAATGCTTAAAAATGATGCGCTTCAAAAGCATGTACGTTTTTTAGATGCGCAAAAAGATATGCTCTCACTTTACCATGCTTCTGATGTAATTATCATGCCGTCTCTCTTTGAAGGTTTATCCAATGCGGCGCTGGAGGGTGTGTGCTGCGGTTTACCCGGTATTTTTTCGTATGCTGTTAATATGGATGGTATTATTGAAAATGGAAAAATGGGTTTTGAAGTTCCCACATTATCCCTTTCGGGTTTAGCAGGTGCTATTAAAAAGATGTGTGCCCTTACTCCTGAAGAACGTGAAGAAATGGGACGTTTGGGACGCGAGCATGTAAAAGCCCGTTTTGCACCCACGCCCACTTTTGCCATTGAAGAAACTGTAAAAATTTACCAGGAATTTTTGGAGAAAAACGCGCATGCACTATGATGTGGCCATCATTGGTTCTGGTTTTGGCGGTGGAGCCGCGGCCTATGCCTTATCGCGTGCGGGGCTTAAAACGGTGCTCATTGAGCGTGGCAAAAGAGTGGCTCGCGATGAGCGTGATTGGGATTCTAAAAGTATTTTAATAGAGGGGCGTTACCGTACAAAAAATCCTTTTTCGGTTGTTCAGCTGGGGCGTAAGGAATTGCCGGCCTATTTTAACGAAGTATTAGGGGGTATGTCCATTTTTTACGGAGGAGCGGCTTTTCGTTTACGAGAATCTGATTTTAAAACATGGCCGGTATCGTATGCCGATTTTGAACCTTACTATAACGAGGCCGAAAATTTACTGGAGGTTCATGGTAGTAACGAGCCCGATCCCACGGGGCCTAATCGCAGACCTTATCCGTTCCAGTCTATTCCACTTACCCCACCGGCACAGCGGATGTATGAGGCTGCAAAAAAACTAGGGTATAGGCCATTCTCTCTTCCGGTGGCTATTAATAGCCATAATAAAACCAGGCCTACTTGTATGAGCTGTTTTACATGTGATGGTTTCCCTTGCAAGATAAGTGCTAAAAATGATGTAACCACAACGCTGCTTGAAAAAGCCAATCCTCAATTTTTAACAATTCTTGAAGGCACCGAGGCGCTCAGTTTAGTGCATGATCATCAAAAAATAACGGCTGTAGAATGTACTCGCGATGGCACATCTTTTACAATTAGCGCCAATACTTTTATTGTGAGCGGTGGGGCGCTTTTTAGCCCGGTTCTGTTATTGCGTTCGGGCTTAGGTGAGCTTGATGCGTCTAAAGCGTTGGGTCATTATTTAATGCGGCACGATAATGCGGTTGTGGCATCCGTATTTCCGTTTAAAACCAACCCCACTCATCTTAACCACAAGCAAATTGCCATTACCTCTTTTTATCACGATTTACCTCAAACAGAAGGTGCCGTGGGTGTTATTCAAGATATGTGTATGCCACCGCCCGAATCTACCCGTTATCATTATCCAGGAATTATTGGCCGTGTTGCCGCTGCCATTTCGGAACATATTCAGGGCTTTATTTGTATTGCCGAGGATGACGCACAATATACCAATGCTGTTAGCCTTAAAGATAATGGCTTTGTTGTGCATCACCAGTACAGCGCGCGTGATGATGAACGTTTAAATTATTTGGTGGGTAAGGCTAAAACTATTTTACGCAAAGCCGGCGGTCTTTTTCATAACGTAAAAAAAATTGATAGTTTTTCGCATGCCTTGGGAACGGCGCGTTTTGGAAATCATCCAAATCAATCGGTGTTAAATCCATATTGCCGCTTTCATGCCTTAAACAATCTTTTTGTGGTAGATGGAAGTTTTATGCCAACATCGGGAGGGGTTAACCCCAGCCTTACCATTACGGCAAATGCTTTAAGAGTAGCCAAACATATTAAGGATAATTTTCAATCATGAGTGCCGAACACAAAAACGATACGCAGGTTACCTCCAAGTCGACGCTTACCAATTATTTGTCGGCGCTTCTTGAGCTGGGTGTGTTTGTTTTTCATATTTTGGCAAGTCGCTTTTTTGGCAAGCTGGCTTACGGGGCCTATATTTTTGCTTTTTCCATCATTGAGCTTTTGGCCAAGGTGGGGCTTTTGGGTTTTGATAAAAGTTTGCTTAAATCGGTAGCGGCCGAGCGTATTAAAAATAATAAAATGGGAGAGCTACAGGCGCTGATCACATCGTTTAAATGTGTTTTAGGCAGCTCCTTCATTATTATTGGTATTCTTCTTTTGTTTGCCGAGCCTATTGCCCGTTTTAATCAGGATGCCTCCATGGCTACCTCGCTTAAACTGTTGTCGCCGTTAGTTTTATGTTGGGCGGGGATGATGGCCATAGCCAGTGCCACCATGGCTACGCGTACCATGCGTTATAGTTTAGTGATACGCGGCATTATTAACCCGCTTGCCATGCTTTTAGGATTGGGTGTTCTTGTTGGGGTATCACAATTTTATGATGTGCAAGAGTATGGCATTATTTATGCGCATGTATTGGCCGGGTTTTGTGTGCTGGTGTTGTCGGTTTATATTTTTGGAAAGTGTTTTAATTTAAAAGAGGTAGGACATCACTTTTTTAAGATGAAAACAAATTGGCATTTGGTGCGCTACAGTGTGCCCATTGGTTTTGCCGAGTTGTTAAATCAGGCTTTAGCCCGGCTTGATGTTATTTTACTGGGGTTTTACATTAGAGATCCTCTTATTATTGCCAATTATGGTGCCATCATTCTCTTATCTAACAGCATTAGTTCGGTACGCTATGCGTTTGATCCGGTTTTAAGTCCTATCGTCTCTGAAAGTATTGAAACCGGTAATTTGGCCCGTTTGGAAGAAAATTTAAAACGCATGGTGCGTTGGGTAAGTTTTTTGGCTTTGCCGTTTTATATGGTGATGTCTACCATGGGCGATCAAATTTTAATGCTGTGGGGGCAAAGTTATGTGCAAGCTTACGGGGCTTTGGTGTTTTTGGCTTTTGGACATTTGTTTAATGCCGTTTTTGGCTTGCACCAGTGGCCTGTTGTTATTTCGGGCAGGTCGCGGCTGGATTTAATAAACAATATTGTTGTTTTTATTGTTAACCTCATTCTTAATGTTTTATTTATTCCCAAATGGGGCATGATGGGTTCGGCTGTGGCAACAACAATATCGCGACTACTATTACGAATTTTGCAAATGGTGCAGGTTAAAATTTATTTGCACATGCATGCTTTTTCTTTGTCGCTTATTAAACTTTTTGTATCGGGTATTTTATCTCTAGTTCTTGTTCATGGATTAAGAACATTTGTAGAGCCAAGTTTTGTTATGTATTTATTGTTAAGTGTAGCGGGGCTTGTTTTGTATGTTATTCTTATTTTTATTTTGGGGCTCGACAAAGATGATAAAAAAATTGTGGATGCTTTGTGGCTTAAACTTTCATCTTATTTTGTACAAAGGCGTTAACGTCTAATTTTGTTTTAAAATTAATTTAAAAGGGCATGTCTTCCGGTTTTATAATAGGGTTGTTTTCAAGTTCTTCGGGTAGTTCTCGGGCGCGGTCTATTAATTGATTAAGGCCGTCTTCCAGGTGTTGGTTAAATCTTTGTTCAAATTTATTGTCGCGTACGCGAACATCAAACCAGACACGTGCCGTAAGCCAGGTTTGAAAATCGATGAGCTGGCCATCGCCCCAGGCACCATGCTTTTTTGCATCTTCACCTGTATGAACTTCGTGATTGTAATTACTGCTGGCAAATCCGGCTAGTTCAATATGTGTGGGGCCCGCGTTTACTCTTACTGCAGTCCAATCAAATACAAGTCCGCCGCCAAAGTAAAAATCTTTGCCTAATACAAGCCCGTTTATGCTTAAGCCCAACCCCCCCGCCGGTGAAAACTGAAATCGCTTTTGCGGGTTATAAACGTTGCCGCTGGCAAGCCAAATGGTAGGGCCAAATCTAAAATAAAATTCTTTTTGGGTGGTTTGGGCAATGTCGGTTTGAACATCGTTGCTAAAATCGTAATCAGAAAAAAGTCCTGTGAGACTGTCGATAAAACTAAACAGTTTTTTAAAATCTCCTTTGGCAATGTCGCCTGTAATGTCATCCAATTCGTCGTCGGAGATACCAAAAACTTCTTGTAGTTGCTCGGTATCAAGCTGGGCGTAGGCCGAATAACGAGTGGTGTTAAAACTTCCAAATTCAAAATTTAAAGAAATAGGAGGTTGCCCCATGAGCCTATAAGTAAGCGGTTGATCTGGTTTAAGGGGATTAGCTTGTGGAATGAGGCGTCTAAACTGTAGGCCCAAGCTAATAGTAGGCATGGTGTGGTCGCCGGTAAGAGGGCCCGATACGGACATGCGGTAAGTATCGTCGTCTATTTGTTGAAGTGTTTGGACTTCAACCCCATGGGGTAACCCTGCAATACTATGTAGGCCGGGAGAAACGGCTATATAAAACGAAAGATTAGTAGGCTGACTAACACGCCAAGGGAAAGTGGTGAAGGACCTTGTGCGGGTGGATGAGCAAGCGGCGGAGTAACGGCCTCGTTAGATGTTGCGGGCGTGCCAAAATCTACAGGGCATTCTAAAACCCTGTCATCAAACTTTAAATTGTAATCTGGAACACCGAAAGGATTGCCCATGCTCCCTCCAAGGAGCCCCTTTTTGTAAAACCTTAATGAATATAAGTTTAAAAGGCAATGTCATTATGTATTGTTTTTGCCCATCATCATTTTGGCTGTTAAGGCAGCCATGGCCAGCACAATAGCCCGTGGTAAAAGTTGAACCAAAAATACCATGATTTTATTAGAAAAACCCGGGACTATCAGACGCTGTTTTTTAAACAAACCTTTTAAACCAATGGCGGCTACGGTATTGGCCGGTACCAAAAATTTAAGAGTAAGCGGACTTTTAGGCACGTTGGCTGTGTCTAAAAATTCGGTGGCGGTGGGGCCTGGAGCAAATGTGCTGACGGTAACCCCATAAGGTTTTAATTCATGATATAAAGCTTCACCAAACGACAACACATAGGCCTTGGTGGCGCCATATACAGCAAAATAGGGGTCGGGCTGAAAAGCACCAACAGAAGCTACCATTAAAATAAACCCCTTTTTGTTTTGCACCATGGGTTTGGCTAACGCATGTGTTAAGTCGGTAAGCGCCTTAATATTAAGATCAATCATGTTGGTATTGATAGCTTTATCGCTGGTTAAAAATGACTCTAGTTTTCCATAGCCGGCATTATTGACTAGAACCTCAATTTCAATTTTTTTATTGTTTAGCTCGGCAACAATGAGCGGTATAGCACTGGATTCTGAGAGGTCGCACGCAATTACTTCTACGCTTACGAGATATTTTTTTGAGATTTGAGCGGCTAACTCCAGCATGCGTTCTCGCCTGCGGGCAACCAGCACCAACGAATATCCTTTTTGAGCCAGCTCCCAAGCGAAGCATACTCCAATTCCACTACTGGATCCGGTAACTAAAGCCCATGATGGTGTCATATTGTCTCCCTATCAGTAGGTGTAACGGGCTTCTTTATAACAGTAAAGTGTAAACACAAAGGATAAGAAGTTATCCGGTATTTTTACTGTTTTTAAAAAAAAATCTTGCAAATGCCTAAGACGGGTTCAGTATGAGATGGTGTTTATAAATGAGGAGGGTGTATGTCCAGTTTTTTTAATATGCAGGGGTTTATGCCCCACGGCCATTGTTATTTATGGAAACCTGAACTGATTGGCCTGCATGTCATATCCGATGTGATCATTATGCTGTGTTATTATTCTATTCCTTTTTTGCTGGTTGTTTTTATTTTAAACAAAAAGAAAATTCCCTTTAATTGGCTGTTTATTATGTTTGCTCTTTTTATATTAGCCTGCGGCACTACCCATTTGATGGAAATCATTAATGTGTGGGAAGCCTACTACACGCTTTCTGGCATTATTAAATTAATCACAGCCATTGTTTCGCTGGCTACAGTTGTGTGTATGATTAGAATTGTTCCTAAAATTTTAACAATGGATAACAAAGGGCTTTTGTTTATGTCGTACAACGAGTTGGTAGAAGAGGTAGATAGGCTGCGAAAGGAAAAAGAGGAATGGATGAAAAAAAATAACCAATAATAAGTTATGGCTATGCTTTCACACAGTAATAAGGATGCAAAAAACCAAGATACTTGGCTTGTGGTATTTATTCTGTTGTTTTTTACGCTTCTGTCTCTGGTTTTATTCATGATTGATTGTCTTATTAAAATAGTCAATTTTACCAACGGGTTTTATATCCTTATTTGTGTAGCCATCATCATCATTCATGCCAATAAAAGAAGTATTATTTATATTACAGCCCTCATTACTTTTTTGATGATAGCGGGCTACTTTATTCATCATGGCTACGTATTTAATCAGGATGCGTTTTTACGTAGAGTTGTTTTAGTGGCTGTAGCATGGACGGTAGCATGGCTTGGTTTTTTTAATATACGTATTCAGGAAGAAGCAAACTTGCTGGAACAGCGATTTCAAATTATTTTTGAATCTACGCCTAATGCCCTTATTTTAGTAAATCAGGATACACGTATTATTATTGCTAATAACCAGGCTAAAAAAATGTTTCTTTATCCTCAGCACACACTGGTGGGTCTCAAAATAAATAGTCTTATCCCGGCTCGTTTTCATTCTAGCCATCACCAAGGTGTGCAAGGTTATTTAAATAAGCCAGAAACAAGGCGTATGGGTGTTGGGAGAGATTTAAAGGGATTGCGATCGGATGGAACAGAGTTTCCGGTTGAAATTGGGCTTAATCCTCTTTACATCAATAACACTCTCTATATTTTAGCTTCTATTATTGATATTACCGATAGAAAAAAACTTGATGAAATTCGTGACCATTTTTCGGGTATTTTAGCGCACGAGCTGCGCACGCCGCTGGCGGTTGTATCGGGTATTATAGATAACCTAAACGATGGAATGGAAGGCCCTGTTAGCGAAAGTCAAAAACAAATTATTGGTATTGCCAAAGATAATTTAGATAGTTTGCATGATATTATTAATCATCTTTTGATGATGAGGCGTTTTGATAAAGGTAATTATAAAGTGAAGTTGCAAAAAAATGATTTGGTTCAGCTGTTAAAGCGTATTGGTCTTGGTTTTTTTAGGTTGGGCCAGGCACAAGATTTAAACGTGATTGTGGATGTGCCAGAAGCTTTGCCAGCGGTTATTTGTGATATGGCGTTGTTAAAAGAAGTTATTTATAATTTGTTTTCTAATGCGTTACGGCATGCGCAAAAAAGTATCGTGTTAAAAGCGTGTGTAATGCAAAATGATACTTCTAAGGTATGTATAACCATGCACGATGATGGCCCTGGGATGTCTGAAAAAAGTATGAAAGAAATTTTTCATCAGCCCACTCAAAAAATGCATTTATCTGTAAACGAGCACGACGGATTAGGTTTAGGGCTTCCATTGTGTATTGAAATGATGGCATCGCAAAATGGAAAAATTTGGGTTGAAAACCAAAATGGATGCAGTATTCATTTGGCGTTCCCAATTGCTTAATGTTGGGTTTTATTGATTTGATTTTGAATAAGATCGAAGAGTTCGGAAATAGGTTCCGATTTGGTGAAGTAGGCATCTATTCCTAAATCGGCACATTCGGCTACTAAATCGTGGTAGCTATAAGCGGTGTAGGCAATTACCGGGATGTTTTGTAATTCGCTATCTTGTTTAATCATGCGGAGCAGGCTTAAACCACTTACCTTGGGAAGTCCCATATCTAAAATAAGAACATCGGGTTTTTCTTCACGGCATAGCTGGATGCAATTTTCTCCCGTATTATCTACTCTGCAGGAGTAACCAAATTTTTTTTGAGCGCGCTTGGTGATAACTTGACACAGGTTTTCGGAGTCTTCAACCAGCAGTATTTTTTTTGGAGTATTTGAAACTGTTTGGAGATGCATAAAAAATTCCCCCTGCATGCTTAAACAGACTAGCACTATTCATTGTAAAAATGAATGATTTTGTCAACTTAAAGTGTAGTTTTTATAAAATCCGTAATAATAACTGGATAGTGGATAAAAATTAGTCCCTGCATACGAGTATTTAATTGTATGAGATGGTTGTGATATGTACTTTGTATTTTAAGTTCTTTAAATGCTTATAATTACAGAGGGGCAGGGGTAAGAAAAGGGACAAATGTGTGGGTAAAACAGGAGACTTTTTGACCTCAAAAAAGCTTAGGAGAATCAGATTGACACCAAGACCATCTTCCAATAAAAAAGGGAACTTACCTCATTTTGCCACAAGCAAATGACGTAGATTCCGACTTAGCTCAGTCGGTAGAGCAAGCGGCTGTTAACCGCTAGGTCGCTGGTTCGAGTCCAGCAGTCGGAGCAAAAAAATCCTCGGTCTCATCAGAGATCGGGGATTTTTTTTGTTTTGACTCTGGCGAGAACCATGTTCGACGACCGAGGGCGCAAAGATGAGCGAAGCGAAATCAGCCCGAGGAAGTTTCGTAGCGAAGCTAGATTCCAGCAGGTGGAGCAAACGAAAGCCATTATTTTTGAGGGCTTTTTTAGTTGATTGTTTTTCAAGTGTTTGCAAGCGTGCCTGGCACCGGGATATGGCTCTAATATTACAACAACTTTTGCAAAGATTTAATGAATGTGAAGCCAAAGCAAAAGAACTTCACCCAATTTTTAGAGGCCCCCTTTGGGGTAAGCTTAAAGCTTATCCACTCCACGTGCTGTTCTTTAAGCTGTTATTTAAGCTTTGCCCCGGTGCCGAACGCCATTGGCTGGTTAAAAACAGCCTCTTCACCGGCAATACATTTTATACCGAAGCTTACTTTATGGATTATTATCTGTGCGGCATCATAGGCGAAGATAATGAACGCGCGTTAACAAAATGGCTTTTGCAGAATGTGGGACAAAAATCCGAAGTGTTTTTTGATGTAGGGGCCCATTATGGTTATTACAGTTTGGTGGTAGCCACTTTGCTAAACAATAAGCCCCATTCCATTTATGCTTTTGAACCCACGCCCACAACCCAAGCGGTATTACAAAAAAATTTACACGTTTGTAAACATGCCCAACTTGTTAAAACAGCTTTGGGCCAGCACAATGGAGAGCGCCCCCTAAATATTTATGCAGCCGGCAGCAAGCGCGGTTCTAACTCGTTTTTTTTGCAAGACCCTGTGCACAATACCACCTTCCCATTAAGCGTGCCCATCCAAACCATGGATGAATTTTGCAAACAGCACAACATTTGGCCCACACTCATTAAATTAGACATTGAAAATGCCGAACTGGATGCGTTGCTGGGAGCCCAGCACGTTTTACAAAAAGCCAAGCCCCGTGTGCTGATGGAAGTTTGGCCTCATCCCAATAACAAGCAGCATCAACAAGCGGCTTACTTGCTCAATAATTTGGGTTATACGCTTTATGGTTTAGATGAGTTTGGCCAAACGCATTTAATTAATTTAAACACGTGGTTTAAACAGGTGAGTAAAATAGAAAATATAATTGCTCTTGTATGAAACTAGGTATCGATTTAACAATTTTTAGAACTTACCAGGGAACCGAGGTTTTTACCGAAAACCTGATGGCGCACTTTGTTCCCAAAGCCATCAAAGCCGGACATACCGTGGTTATATTTAAAGGGTATAATCAGTTTTTATTTTTAGATGATTTGGCCAAAAAGTATTCAGCCACAGAATTTAAAGTAATCAATTTTAAACACGGGCGCCATGCGCTTGGGGTTATGTTAACGCAGCAGTTATTGCTGCCATTACTTGCGCTGCGGCATAAATTAAATATTTTATACAGCACCGCACCCTTTTTTAGTTTTTTAGCGCCCTGCCAAAAAATTAATACTATACACGATGCCGCTTACGCACAGTTTAAAGAGTTTCGTAATATTTTATCCAAATGGTATATTCAAACTTCCATTTATTTATCGCACTGGCTATGCAAGCGCGTCATCACCGTTTCGGATTTTTCTAAAACTGAACTCATTTCAAAATATAGTTTCTCCGGCAATAAAATCGTTGTCATTGGCAATGCGGCCCCACAACTGCCTGAGGTAACTGAGCTACAAGACGATACTCTGTTGCAAAAGTATCAACTTAAACCAAAGCGTTATTTATTCTATGTAGGCAGTTTAAATGAACGTAAAAATATAAAGGGCATGATGGCGGCTTTTGATGAGTTTTGTAAAACGAGGCAGCAAGAAGAATGGCAGTTTGTGTTAGCAGGCAACTACAATTTAGATAAAGTTACTCAACCATTACCGCAGGTAAAGTTTATAGGGAAAATTTCTAATGAAGAAAAAGTAGTGCTTATTCGTAATGCCGCTCTCATGTTGTTTCCATCGTTGTATGAAGGTTTTGGTTTACCGGTTTTAGAAGCTCAACGGTTAAACTGCCCCCTCATTACCAGTAACACAACAAGCCTACCCGAGGTAGCTGGGGCTGGCGCTCTTTTAGTAGATCCAAAAGATATGCAAGCCATTGCCAAGGCTATTTCATCGATAGTAAATCAAGAAATTGATGTGCCCGCCTTAATCAAGCGCGGACAAGAAAACCTGGGGCGTTTTTCGTGGGAAAAATCGGCCGGTGTTTTGCTGGAGACTTTGATCAGTGCGTAAGTCAGTTTATGGCTATTTTTTATTTTTTTTAGCTAAATAATTTCCGGCCGATATAACTTTCCGTCCTGTTTTTGCTTCTAGTTCTAGCCTGGCATTTTTGGCAATACGGCCACCTTTAGCACCTGCCACTTTATTTTCATCCATTCCCGTTGCTGTAACACTTTCGGCAATTTGCCGTGTGGATAGTTCGGCAAGAGCCGTAAAAATAAGTTCGGCTTCACTCATGTGGTCTCGCAGGTTTTGAGATTTTAATCCCTTAAGAGCTTTATGTTCTTTAACCGAAACATCCGCCCACTCCTGATGAATGATATTAGTGAGAATGGCAAATTCATCTCCTTCTTTAATATCATGATCTTTCCAATAATCGGTCAGTTTGTTGCGGGTTTCCTGCCCCATCATGCGTTGCTGAATCCACTTTTCACTTCGACCATGTTTTTTCCAGGTATCACGCGCCCGATCGAGTGAACGAGATGGATCGGCCATTTCTTGCATACGCTCATAGCCCACTTTTGCAAGCCACAGCTTGATAGGTTCGGCCTTGGGGCTGGGGACGGATTGGATGAGGCGCAAAAGAGTTTCGGGATTAGCTACGTCGGTAAGGCGTAACTTGCCGTCTTCAGCTAGCATTTTCAACTGGTTACATTTTGTAACCACTTCACTTCCTTCCTTAATAAGCCGATTTTTAAGTACTTTCCAATAGTTTCGAGCCGCTTGATAATCGCTCTGTTGGATTAAAGCCTGCACAACATCCACAACCGAAAAAAGCCAAGTATCGCTTTCTTCATCATAACTACGCCTAATTTTGTAACCTTCAAAAATAGCTAAATTGTCTTTCATAAAAGTCCTTTGTATTTTTGAACGCTACTGGAGCCTGCGTTCACATTGCAACGAAAAAACAACTTTTTCCCCAAGGATAAATTCATATCCAATTCGCTCATCAAAATAAGCGATAAAATTTGAAGAATGCGGTGATTTTTGCTTGATCTGCTTGTGGAGGGTGAGTAGGGATTTGGGGTTGTTTGATTTTGGGTTTTGCGCGTGGCCGGCACCGGGATGTGAATAAGTTACTTTGGTAATTTCTTGCAGATAAGCTCTAAAAATATTTTCACCTGTGCCCGCATTTCTTTAAATTCATCATGACTTACCGGTAGTACAGCATCATAAAGCATAGTGTTTCGGGTTTTTCGCATCAGTTGCATCACTTCAAAAAAATCATCATCTACTTCCTGTTTGAGCAATTCTTTCGATTTTTCAATAATGGCAATGTGATGCCCTGGTTGCGCGCGCGGGCGCAAGCCATGTGCATGAAGCAAGGCTAAGCAGGCCTGCAAAGCCGATTCGTACAAAATTTCGTAGGCAATATCAGGATTTTTAGAAGCCAAATCTTGAGCAACCCCCAGTTTTTCGAGGGCCAACTTATAAAACAAAGCGATTTGCTTTTTATCGATATTAACAGGCTTAAAATTTTGTGGTGCCGATGAGGTCATATAACGGGCACGATATTACCCCCAAAAACATCCTGAATAAAAGCATCTTTTTTCTTTTTACGATTGGCAAATTCTTTGGAACTTAAAATACGGGCATGGATTTCGCGCCCTGTTTGCAGTTCAACAGGTTTAAGGCATTTTTGCACTTTAAGTGCCGACACACCCCCAATAATCAAAACATCAATATCGCTATGTTGATCCATTTTATTTTTGGCGTAAGAGCCATAAATAAAAGCCTGCTCAATATCGGGCAAAGTTTGCAGTTTATTTTTAATAAGCTGGTCTATGCTTTGAGTGGCTTTAAAGTAGCTGGTAACAATAGGGGTAAGGGCATGATTATGATTAAGTGAGAGAACCTTATTACGCCCCTGCACAACCACATTTAAAAGCCCCAATTGCTGTAACTTGTTAAGATCACGCGATAAATTACCGGCATCCACCTCTAAATGTGTAGCCAGCTCACGAACATGATGAGCACTTTGAGGATTTTCCATAAAATACCTCAAAATACGCAAACACGACTTTGACCCCAAAATATCCATGTAATAAATTACAACATATGTTGTATTTAATTACAACATATACTTTTGCCCGGCCCAAGGATAAATTCATATCCAATTCACGCATCAAAATAAGCGATAAAATTTGAAGAATGCGGTGATTTTTTCTTGATCTGCTTGTGGAGGGTGAGTAGGAATTTGGGGTTGTTTGTTTTTTATTTTTCGCTGCGTTTTTACACATGCCTGGCACCGGGGTTATTTAAAATGAAAAATTATATCTATAGAATCTTAGAAAAATTACCATCAAAAATCTTTTCCATAAGTATTTTAACGCTTATCGGCCTTGCAAGCGCAAAAGTCATTCATGTCTTTACTCAATGTATTTTACTAATAGAGGATTTTTCTACCCCGATACTTACTATTGTGGCCCTTGTCGTTCTTATAAAATTGTTATTATATCTGGAGGGATTATGGCCCAGAAAAGGAAAATTAAAATCTTTTAAAAAAAGATTTGGCTTGGGGAGTTCTTTTCGAAATATCGAATTGCTTTTAATTATAGCTTTATTTTTTCTGATTCTATCAAAAGAAGAAATACTTAAAATCAATACCCTTCAAAAGGTAAATCAACTATACGATGTAGCCATTGTATTTATTGCTTTTGCCATATCAATTAGGTTAATTTTTTTATTTTTGGAGCCTTGTGCTGATGATTTAACCCCAAAAGGAAACGCTTTATTAAATCCATTTGATGATCACCCATTAAGCTACTCTGACTTTATTAGAGTTAAAAGCGCATCAAAAGTCGAAGATTTGACATTTAAAATTAAAACAATAATTCAAAGCTCTCATAATTCGAGAGTTATTGGTATTCAAAGTCCTTGGGGCTCGGGAAAGACATCTTTTTTAAATTACTTAGAAAAAGAACTTCTTATCAAACACAAAACAAAAAGTATTCGATTCAATCCGTGGCCTGTTTTTGACGTCAAAGACCTGTATGAAAAATTTTTAAGATCGCTTTTTTCTGTATTCAGAAGCGATGCACGAATTCCCTTGTCAGTGCTTAATAATTTGAAGAGTTACTGCAACAATTTATTACGTACTTCCATGGGAAAAATAACAGATTTAGAATTCCGGAATGACAATCAAACACCTGATGACATAAAAGGCGCTATAGGAGAATTTTTAGAAGAATTAGCGAGCCAAAAGGTAATTTTTATAGATGATTTAGATAGGATCAGCGGCCAGGAAATCTTAGCTATTCTTGGATTAATTAAAAATCTGACAGACTTTAAAAATATCACCTATATCCTTTTTTATGACAGAGCTCAAATTGAGGGCCTGTTGACACTAGAAAAAATACCCCCAACCTATCTTCAAAAAATAATCCAAATAGAATTAGATCTCCCAAGAATTAATGAGCCATTTATAAATGGGTACCTCATATTTTTACTGACCGGTCTTTTTACCCATCATTTTATACTACAATTAGGATTTGATTCTTTTGAGGATAAAATTTTCTTAGAAGTTGAAGAAGGCTATTATAAATTGGATGAAACAAAAAAAGACTATATCAAAAAAAATTCTGATCTAAATTGGTTTTTAGAATTCCAAAAACATATTCCTGCTTCAAAAATTAGGGAAGTTCAGGACAGAGAAAAATACTCAAAACTTGTAAGAGAACTTTATAGCTTAAGTATCCGAAAAATAATTAGATCTGTAAGGGATATAAATCGTCTATTTAATCGCATTTTTTTATCCTTACAAATTGAAGAAGAAATAAATATTTTTGACTTGGTAATCCTTGAAATTATTTCGATCGCCAACAATTCAATCCGCCAAGATATTTTTAACAACCGTTCTAATTATATGGATACAGGATTTTTTGAATTTGATTTTTCAGACTCAGCAAAATTTAGACTAGAAGATCAAGAAAAGATAAAAAAAATAGATTCTGATAGAATAAAAAAAATAATAAATGATAAAAATCTTGAAGAGCCCTTAATTACTTTGTTAGCCTCAATCTTTCCTAAAGTAGCTGAGGTTTTTAACAAGAGATATGAAGATGATGTGTTTGAAGATAAATTTTCTCGTATTTCACACCCCTCAGCATTTCATCGTTATTTTACAAAAGAAGTCAAACCTCTAACTCTGACCAATGCTCAGATTTACCCAATGCTTGATAGATGGACAGAAGTAAAAGAAAATAGAAGGGGGATGATTTTTTCAGATCTTTGTAGATTAGTAGACGAATATGGGATTAAACATACATTGAGTCGCATCTATCAATCCCATTTAAAAATTAAGGCACTTGGAGAGGACATGGGGGTGGTTTATTGCCAATTGCAACCCTCAGAAAACTGGAATGCACTTCAAGGGAAAGAAGAAAATCATACCTTGGCTTATGAATTTCTAAAAATTTTAGAAAAAACAGACACGTCAGAGAAAGCTATACAAAATATTTTCGATAGCACTTTTCAGCTTACATCTTACGATTTTAAATTGTTTGTTCTTAAAATTTTAAAAAATGATGCCCATGGCAACTACTATAAAATCAAGAAAGCATTAGATTTAAAAAGGTTGATTGATATTCTTACCAAAGACATAGCCGAAAAAATTTTAGGAAATGACCTAAAAATCTTTTCTGATTTTACAGGAACCAATCTTCCTGTGGCGTTTAGCATAATATCCAAATTCTCGACTGATCCTAGATTCAAGGAGTGTCTTAAAAAGAATCTCAATAAAGAAAATATTGAACAATTTTTAGCATTTCATAGTGAGCATAGTAGCGAAATTGAAGACAACGGCAAATTAAAAATTGTTTTAAACATGGAATCTCTGGAGAGATTTGACGGTGACACTCTTTACTCTTTGGCTAAAGAGCATATAAAGTCTTTTGAAAAAGAAAAGTCATCGGCTTCAGCTTTCTTTGTAAAGAACTATACGCCTAGTCATAGTCCCGGTGCCAGGCACGCACAAACCCCCACGAAAAATAAATAGAATTACTCCCATTTTTGTTTCATTATGCCCAATGTTTGAAAACAGCCTCATCAAGGAGAATTAAGTACCAGGTACAATTTAAAAAACTATAAATATATGTAATTATTAATAAAATAATTTGTATTTACATTATAAATCTTATTATATATCCTCTATTTGTGGATACGCCCCTTGCCAATGAGTTTTTGGATGTTTTTACCGAACTCAATTCTTTTATTGAAACATGCAATGCTCAGGCCCGTAGTGAAGGTTTGGCTCTTATTCCAACTCAAACAATTCGTATTGTAGGGCAAACAGCTTTACTCCTTACACCGCTCCCTTTTAGTGTTGCCTCCAGTATGGATTTAGATGTTATTTCTACACTCGATTATACGGTTTCAAAAAAGTTGGAGGCGTTACTTGTAGAAAAAGGTTTGCAACTGGAAAAAGATGGTCATTTAATATGGATGCCATCTCAAACAGAATACGACACTCTTTTTAAACTGCCCTATGTAGAAGTAGAAAAAGCCAAGCCCGAATTTGTAGTGGCTTCAAAGTTTAAATTTAAACGCCCTAAAGACCAAAAGCTTATTAAAGATTATTTGGAAAGTTTTCCCGATAAAAAGGACGTTATTAAAAAACTGGCCGGAATTTAATATGGACCCCATCACACAAAAAGTACTGGAACGTTTTTGTTACGAAAAACTTCTTATGGCAAGCGGCATTACACCCAAACGGGTTCGCATTACTTTAGAAGATATATTTCATGCCACCCCCTACGAACCACGCATTGCACAAGCCCTTCCCGGGCTTTTACTTTACAAACCAAGCGTTGTTTACAAACTAAAACGCGATTTACCGCATCACCAAAAACTTGTTCAACTCCTTGCTGTGTTATTCGACGAAAAAAAACGCCCCAAAGATTTTTTAGGTATTCCTGTTGCCGATTGCGTTAAAGCAGCCCTTATTTATAAAAATTTTCTAAAGGCCAAAACACAAAAACAAAAATCACGCACCATTACACTACGCCTAAGCCCGGACGACTACAACAAACTTACCTTGTTAAGTAAAAAAACAGGCGGAGGATACTCAGCACTCATTAGAAAATTTATTGAAATGTATCCAAATGCTACCCCGGAGAGCCTGTGAAAATCTTACAATGTGGCCAGTTTTATCCTCCTCATATTGGTGGCATCGAGGTGACTACTCAATATATTGCAGAGTGGCTTAACGAGGCAGGAATTAAATGTGATGTGCTGTGTACGAACGATAACAATAAATCCGTTCAAGAAGAGCACCACTCTCATACCGTCTATCGCTCCGCTTCTTTAGGGATGGTTGCTTCTGTTGTTTTATCTCTTCCTTATATAAAAAAACTAAAATCTCTTACGCCTAATTACGATATCCTTCACATCCACGCGCCCAATCCTCTGGCCAATTTAGCTCTGCTCTTTGTACCCAAAAATGTAAAAGTAGTCCTCCATTGGCATAGTGATATTGTAAAACAGAAAAACTTACTCAAGCTGTATGAACCCCTCCAAGAATATTTGCTTAAAAGAGCCAATGCCATCATTGCCACTAGCCCCAAATATGCCGCCGAATCTCCGTATTTATTGCGCTACAAAGAAAAAGTAATTTCTATTCCTCTAACAATTGATACCAAGCGTTTAGTTGTTAACCCGCAAATAGTACAAGAAATTAAACAAAGGTTTAAAGGCCGCAAAATTATTTATAGCTTGGGCAGGCTTGCTTATAACAAAGGGTATAATTACCTTATAGATGCGGCCACGTATTTGGATGATTCTTATGTGGTGCTTATTGGCGGTGATGGGCCGCTTAAACAAGATTTAGAAACGCAGATTAAAAATTTAAAATTAGATAACAAAGTAATTTTGTTAGGCAAAATTCCCGAGGCCGATTTAGGTAGTTATTATGAGGCCTGCGATTTGTTTTGTTTAAGTTCCACCCAAAAAACCGAGGCCTTTGGCTTGGTGTTGCTGGAGGCCATGAGTAAAGGAAAACCGCTTGTAGCTACAAAAATTTTAGGCTCGGGGGTGGATTGGGTGAATCAGCATAACGAAACAGGGCTAAATGTAGAGCCTAACAATGCCAAAGATTTAGCCAGTGCCATAGAACAAATATTAAATAATGCTGAACTGTATGAAAAATTTAAATTGAATTGTTTGAAACGATTTGAAAATTATTTTTCTAAAGATAAATTTATGGCCAGTTTAATTCAACTGTACAAACGCCTGGCGTAAAGAAACAGTAAAAACATCCCCACAAAAACAAAAAGACTTTTAGAAAACTGGGCTGCCGGGTTAAGCCTGCACCCGCTCACAAAATCGGCATCGGCCGCACTTCCGGTAATAATTGTACCTCCGTCTCCTTCATCATCCCCTTCACTTCTGGCACCAAAAGTAACTGTTCCTGTAGAAACAACGCGGGTGGTAACGTTTAACGTGGCCGACTGACCAGCGGGAATGGTGCCAATATTACAAACAACAGGATTAGTGCCGGTGCAGGTAACGGGAGTTGTGGATCTTGACACAGCAGCATTGACAGAGGCATCGCTTATTTCCACTTCGGCCGAAACAAACTCCAGGCTATCCGATAAAGTAAATTCGATGGTGGTATCGGTACTGTCGCTGTCTGCTGTATTGGTAATGGTAACCACAAACACGGCTTGCTTGTTAACAACTATAGACGATGGGGATTCAATGGTAATTTCCAGGCTTGATCCAGAGCAGCTGGATGTAGCAAACGTGATATCTTCACCATATGCTGTACCCGTCTCATTAGTAGCAAAAGCACGATAATGATACGTGGTGCCACAGTCTAAATCTTCGGCTGCCAACTCAAACTCTTCGGCACCAAATGCACCCGTTTCTTCTACACTGTCACCGTAATCGGTTGTGGTGCCAAATTCAAAACCACGGGTAGCAATATCGCTGGTACCGGCATCGGTAATGGTTCCTGCTAACAGAGCGCTGCTGTCATCAACATCTACCGCTTCGTCTGTAACAACTGTTGGAGTGGTTCCTTCGTAAACAACCGTCACATTGGCCGCAAGCGACACATTACCTACGGTATCCAAGGCAAACAGGCTGTAATAATAGGTTCCATGTTCTAAATCTTCATCGTCGTAGGTGGTAACAGTTAAATTTTGAGCTACTAAATCGCCTTCATCCAAATTTGCCGGAAAAGCGGTGGTGTCTCTGAGAATGGTAATAGAATCAAAATCGCTAACGGGATTAACCCAGGTTAAGGTTACAGTTCCATCATCCGATACTTCTGCCGCAACCGATGTGGGAGCGCTGGGCGGTGTGGTATCTACCAAGAGTACAGAAGAATATCCGGCGGAGGAAGTATTGCCGTAAGCATCCACAGCATACAGCGTGTACTCATAACCTCCATCGGCAAGCCCCGTTTGTTGATAGCTTGTGGTTGAGTTAGGAATACTGGAAGCAACCGTTGTTTCAACGCCGGCATCCACACTGCGCTTTAAAGTAAAAGTGCTGGTACCACTGGGCACATTCCAGGTTAAGTTAATGGTGTTTCCATTGGGCAAATTAAGTTCGGCCGTAATACTTGGTGCACTAGGCGCTGTGGTATCAATAGTAAGCGTAGAAGACGTGCCAGCATTGGAAATATTGCCGTAGGCATCTACAGAAAATATTTTATAGGCATACGTGCCATCTGAAAGACTGGTATCGTTATACGTTGTAGTAGAACTGGCAATGCCCGTTTGCACATTGACATAACCGCCACCGTCTGTACTGCGTTGCAAGGTAAACGTGTTGGTTCCTGAAGGGGTATCCCAAGTTAAATTGATAATATTGCCATTGAGAGTGGCTTTATTTGCCGTTAAGTTGGGCGCGCTGGGGGCTGTGGTATCAATGGTAAGCGCCGAAGAAGTTCCTACACCAGAACTGTCGCCGTTTGAATTGACTGCATAAATTTTATACGTGTAAGTGCCATCGGATAATCCTGTGTCGGAGTATGAGGTGATGGCGTCGTCGATGTTGGTGTTGATGTTAACATCAGAAGTACCGTCGTTTCGTTTTAAAATAAAGTGGTCGGTACCAGTGGGGACATCCCAGGATAAATTAATGGTACTGCTATCAAGCGCAGGTTTTGAGGCCGAAATGCTGGGGGCAGCAGGTGCTGTAGCCACGCTTAATTGCACGCCGGCGCTGCTAAACCCATCGGCCGTTTTGTTAAAAATGGTGTAGTAATACGTTGTACCCGCCGATAAACCCGTCACATCGAAGCTGGTGTCCGTGTTACTGGAGGTAACAGCACTGCCATCCGTGGCCGATGTGGGATAGGATGATGTGCTGCTGCGGATGGTGGCTCCGGCAAAGTCGGAGCCGGAGGCATTAGAATCGACAGTCCAATTTAAAGTTAAGCTTGTGCTGGCAATGCTGCTAGCCGTAAAAGTTGTGGGGGCGCTAATAGGTGAATAGGTACGCGCAGTACCTGAATTATCGATGGTACTTACCTCTCCTGTTGACTGGTTAAAACCCATAGTCACCACATTGGCAGTTGTTAAGGCCCATAGGGTGCTACCTGCTGGAGAGACTTTATAAACTCGGGAGGGTGATGAAACGTAACTATAACCACCGCTGCTAACAGCAAGCCCATTGGGGCTACCACCGCTGTTAAGACTGGTGGCAAGCGAAATATCCGTGCTGCCGTTAACGCCAACGCTCCCGGTTGTGTAATCGGTCACCTTTCGGAGCGTTCCCGTTGTTGAGACATAATAAAGCGACGACCCGTCGACGGCCATACGGATAGGTGTTGCAACAAATTTGTAGGTTGTTCCCACAGACGTTAAATCCGGATTGTATCGGTTGGCCGTGGCGCCCCTATTGTTGTAAACATAGCCATCGGAGCCCAGCGTCACGCTGGTTGTTCCGCTTGTGGCTGCAGCTTCGGCAACATAAGTGGCCGCGTTGCCACTAACGGTGTATTTGTAGAGCTTAAAATTGCTGTTGCTTATGGCGATGTAAAACGAGCTGCCATCTATAATGAAATCGGAACTAGCATGGGTTGAAGGGGCCTGATCATAAGAAACACTTGAGACTGTTGATAGATCGGACGTAACTTTTAGAAAAGTACTGGTGCTGGTTCCAAGCACATAAATTGAGCCATCGGATGTAACCCGCATTGCTTTGGCAAGGCCGTTGATGTTAGAGCTTACAATAATGCCGCTGGAGGAAACATATTTTGCAACAACAATAGCAAACGCTGATGAGGGCAGAAAAAGGGACGCTAAAAAAATAAACACCAAAAAAAAGCGGGTAAAAGTGAAAGGTTTATTGATGTTCATGAGTGACAAAGTATTATTTTTTTAACTTTTTGTAAGTATCAGAGGTTAATGGAAAAAGCTTTCTTTTTCTATTGATTTCTTTAAGGTTCCGCCATGCCATTTTCATTTCGTTTACTTGCCCAGTGGATACTGTGTGCTCTTGCCTTGGGCGCATGCCTTGTTTTTGCGCCACAACTGAGCGATTACGCCAATTTACCCCAAGGAGTTGTGTTGCAAGTGGGGGCTGCCTTAGCCTTGGCGCTTTCCTTGTATGGCTTTAGAGACAAAGCTTTTCAGTTTGGTTTTTTTGATATTGCTGTTGCCGCGTGGATTATATGGATGGGATTATCGCTCTTATGGACGCCAGATACTAATCATGGGATAAATCTTTGGGCACAATGGCTGGCAGCGACTGGCCTGGCTTTAGCCTGCGGAAGATGCCAAAGTACTGAAGGATTTACCCAAAAAATTCTCACCCTTTTTTTTATATCGGGCGCGCTTGTGGCAACGGTTGGAATTTTTCAATTTTTACTGCCGCTCAAAATGGACTGGATCCCCCTTACCAAGGGGCCTGCCGCCATGTTTGGCAACCGCAACATGGCAGTGGAGTATCTGTTGCTTACACTTCCTTTGGGTTGGGTTTTGTTTTTAAAGGCGCGCTGTCCATTTAAGATTTTACTCTCCGGCTTGGGATGTGCGCTCATCGGTGTTTTCTTTACCTATACCTTAAGCCGCACAGGAATTTTATTTTCGGTCTTTCAGGCCTTGCTACTTGTGGGATTTCTTATTGCAAAGCGTACGCGAGCCTTGCTTTTACCCACCGGTTGGACGCGCTTACACACATTAGCTGTTGCCTGCTGCCTGGCAGTTTTTCTAATTTTGTCCAATTTAACATCTCATGGTTTTGAGTGGCGATGGAAATCGGCGGCGCAAGAAACTGAGAAAATGAAACCTCCGCTTTTTCACGAAAAAGGTGGAGTTTTGCCAGATGAGCGTACCATGCTGTATCAAAATACCTGGGCGATGGCCAAAGACAGGCCCGTGGCAGGTTTTGGTCTGGGCAGTTTTAAGTCGCTTTATCCGGCCTATGCAAGAAGCAACGTGGTTGACCCACATTTTACTCTAGATTTTCAACCTGAAGAAACGCACAACGACTTTTTGCAATTTTGGGCCGAACTGGGGGCTATTGGCGCTTTTCTATTTGTAGCCTTGTTGTTTTTATTTTTTAGAGAGGCATGGACGGGCTTAAACTCGCCCCACGCAGCGTGGTGCATGGCCATGGGGTTAGCCGGCATAGGGCTTGTTTTAGATGCGCTGGTGAATTTTCCCCTGTATCGCGGGCCACTACCACCTTTTGTTTTTTTGGTATACGGCGTTTTGATGCGCAACAAACGTTGGGAATGGAAACCAAATACACGGGTGATGAGTGCTATAGCAATTACTTGTGTGCTTCTCTGCATGATAGCCCTCTCTTGGGGAATTACACGCCTTGCCGCCGATCGCCATCTGGCAGCCTCCTTTAGAGCCAGCGAAAAGCAAGATTGGCCGCGCGCTTTAAGCGAAATTGAAGCGGCACATCAGCTTGATCCTGGCAACAAACTGATCCTCTTTACAGCGGCATGGACAAATACAATCACGGGCAACAAGGCTAAAGCTGTTCTTCTCTACGAAGAAGGTTTGAAGCACTATCCTTATTCGCCCAATCACTTGTGGAACGCCGGCATGACCTACATGGACTTGGGCCAGCTTGACAACGCTTTATCTTATTTTAAAAGAGCCATTACCGTTTTGCCAGACGAAGCAGGCTTTCATTTTTACCTGGCTGTCCTTTACAGAAAGCGCGGCGAAATGGATAAAGCAAAAGTAGCTTACGATAAGGCTATCAAACTAAATTCCGAATTAATTTCAGTGCCGCTGCAATAAGGCGGCAAGAATCTCTTTAGCCTGGGTGTCATTGGGATTGATAATGAGGCATTGCTTAAAGGTGTTAATGGCTTCGGGAATTTTGCCCATGTTACCGTAAGCAAGGCCCAAGTTGAACCAAGCCCCTATAAATTGCGGGCGAATGGCAACAGATTTTTGATAGGCCTCCGCGGCATTTTCGGGCTGTTTCAAATTTAAATAACTGTTGCCTAGGTTGTACCACAAATCGGCGTTATTGGAATTTATCTCCAAACCCTTTTTATAATAATCAAGAGACCCTTCAAACTGTCCTTGCTCGGTAGCTAACACGCCCAGGCCTAAATAGGCATTGTCGTGTTTGGAAACAATTGTGAGTGCGGTATTAAAATGCTGTGAGGCCTCCTGGTACCGTTTTTTGTTGATGAACGCAAAACCCAGGTTGGTGTGAGCCGCAACCATAGTGGGGTTACTAAGAAGCGCCTTATTGTAATAAGGAATGGCCGCATCAAAATTTCCTTCGTTAGCAAACGTAAAAGCCAAATTATTGTAAGCGCGGTAATTTTTATAAGCGGTGCGAGTATCGTGAGTATCAATTTTATTAACGGCATCTTGCCATACCTTTTTTTCCGAATCGAAAGTATTAAGACGTTCATGCGTTAACATGATGAGTATGGCTAGATACGCAACAAACAAACCCACCTTGGCACGCGGCCACGCATACCCTGCCAGGCGAGCTTGAAAAAGAGCCGGAAAAAATAAAAACAAAGCACTCATCCATAAATAACCGCGGTATAAAACAAAAACTTCCGAAACACGTATGCCGTAAAATTCTGTAACAAATAGAACCAGCGGAAATAAAAAACCCAAGCCTGCCAGTGCGGTAATTTTATTGCGGCTTAAAAACACGCGCGCACTTACTACCATAAAAGCAAAAAACAAAATAAAGGTGAGTGTATACGGCCAAAACCAAAATGATGTTGCAAACGGCAATTGTGTATCAATGCTCATAAGGCGCACATCGGGGATAAGCCACAAATAAAGATAACGGAAAAAAGCGTAAGATTGCGTGACAAAATTTAGAAGCGGCAAATTGAGATTCTGGGATGATAGAACCTGCTGTTTGTGCAACAGTTCAATCATCTGCACGCCTTCCGGCTCGTGCTCTAAAGTGGCAATACCACTCATATCTTTGTGGAAAAGAATTTGTGCAATCACCAGTAAAAACAAGGCGTAAACCCAAGAGTGGCGTTTTAAAGTTTTAAAATTAAATCCCTCCATCCAAATTGTTAACAGAAATGCAATGCCGGGAATGGCCACACAATGCTCTTTACAATGAATGGCCACGTAAAATGCGAGTACCGACAAGGCAAACCAACGTTTGCGTCCCGTTACGAGTCCTTTGAAATAAAAAATGAGCGTCACGATGCTGAATAATGTTGCCATCACAATGGTGCGCTGGGCGAGATAGGCGGGGCCGTAAACCGTGGCGGGGCTTAAGGCAAACGCCAAGGCCGCAAAACATGCAAGCCAGGTAGGATGAATTATTTTGTTATTTTCTTTGATAGCTTCAAACGCGTGTATAAAAACGAGGCGAAAAAAAACATACAACACGCCTGCTGTGAGAACGTGCAAGATAACGTTAATAACGTTGTGACAAAACCAATCGGTGCCCAAGTACATGTCGGTAAGATTAAACGTGATAAGAGAAAGTAGCCGCGGGCTTAAAAGATTAAAGTTTTCGGCATACCGGCGCAACTCGGCATCACTTAAGGCTGTGGCTGAATCAAAAAAAATGGGATTATTGAACGTTTGCCAATAAACGGCAAAAATGGCGGAAGCAATTAGCGTTAGGCACCAAAGAGGGGCGATATTACGCTGAAACCAAAACAAGCTCCCTTGCTGCACTGAAGCTTTAAATCTATTTCTCTTTTCCACCTCTTTCTGTTAGTCAGGTTTTTAAAAAAAACAAAGACTATTTTTTTGTATTTTAAAAAACACGTATGACTAAGAGATTTTTCGATATCATTATGGGCTTTTTTTTATTGGTTGTTTTCATGTTGCCCATGATGCTTGTTGCTTTGGCTGTTAAACTCACCTCCAAAGGCCCCGCCATTTATTGGTCGCAGCGCATTGGCCGTTATAGTCATCTTTTTAAAATGCCAAAATTCCGCACCATGTATTTAGGGACACCGGCATTAGCCCCTCACTTGCTCTCAAACCCAAACACCTATATCACGTCTATTGGTAAATTTTTGCGCAAAACAAGCCTGGATGAACTGCCGCAGTTATTCAGCATTTTAAAAGGAGACATGAGCCTAGTAGGGCCGAGGCCGCCTCTTTTTAATGAGGAAGAGCTCATTATGCTTAGAAAAAAAGCCGGTGTAGATCAAATACTCCCGGGATTAACAGGCTGGGCCCAGATTAATGGAAGGGATAATTTATCGCCTATGCAAAAAGTAAAATTAGATGAAGAATATCTCCATAAAAGATCCTTTCTTTTTGATATCAAAATTCTTTTTATAACGCTTTTTAAAGTTCTTCATGGAACGGGGATAAGTCATTAAAAAAGTCAGGTTTTTATTGGACTTTCTTTCTTGGTTCATCCACCCTCTTTATATGAAAAAAATTATTACTTTCCTTGGTTTGTATTTATGGGCCTTTAACACTATGGCCATGGGATTGTGTGATAAAGCCGAAGTTACTTATTTTTCATGTCCTGTTAAAGGTGGAAAAACTCTTTCGGTTTGCGGCAAAAAAGCAGGCGAAACACTTACTTTTTTGCAATACCGTTTTGGTACAGCTCAAAAAAAGGAACTGGTTTATCCTGCCGATAATGCAAAACCCAGTGATGCTTTTGATTTTTCACATTATTGGCGTCTGGACCCTGCCACTAACGAAGATTTTTTGTCGTTTATTATTATTGATAGCAGTTTTAACAGCACAAGCTATACCGTTACATCCGCATTTTATGCCGCTACCATATCGGAAAGCGGAAAAGCCGAGTCTAAAAAGGGGGTACAGGTAGAAGTGCAAAAATCGGGGCAGGATACTAGCCAAACCACTTTTGTAAAATGTAACACACCCATTACTAATCAACTTGATCAACTTCAAGGGCTTGTTGAGTAGGCTTTTTTAATTTTTACTCTAGCGCCATGACACAACCACACACAAGCTTTGCCTCTTTCGATTTAGACCCTGCCATTTTACAAGTACTGGAGGAGCTTGGTTTTTTAAAACCTACACTTATACAAGAGCAAAGTATTCCTGCCTTATTAGCGGGCAAAGATTTGATTGGCCAATCTAAAACCGGTAGCGGAAAAACAGCGGCGTTTGCGTTGCCTATTCTTCAACAAATTAAGCTGGAGGATAAATACGTCCAATTTTTGGTGTTGTGTCCAACACGCGAACTGTGCACACAAGTGGCTCGCGAGATTCGTAAATTTGGCCGCAATCATCCGGGGCTTCAAGTTCTTGTCTTATCCGGCGGCATGCCCAAGGGTCCGCAAAAACAAGCGCTCCAAAAAGGCGTGCACATTGTTGTTGGCACACCAGGCCGCCTCCTTGATCATTTGAATATTGGAGCACTTGATCTTGCGCATATTAAAACACTCATTTTAGATGAAGCCGACCGTATGCTGGATATGGGCTTTAAAGATGACATGGAAGCTATTTTAGCAGCTGTTCCCAAAGCACGTCAGACGGTATTTTTTTCGGCCACTTTTCCAAGCTCCATTAAAGCCTTAAGCCGGAAATATCAAAAAAACCCTGTAGAGATTACGGTAGAAAACATTCCAGAAGAAAAGACAGAAATCAAACAACTGGTTTATAAAGGTGAAGAGCGTCTTAAAGTAAAAACACTTTTGACGTTATTAGAGGAACATCAGCCGGAATCTGTCCTGATTTTTTGTAATCAAAAAATTACCACTGCCGAATTGAATGAAGCTCTTTTAAATGCCGGTGTTGATAGCGATTGTTTGCATGGCGATTTAGAACAAAATGATCGCGACCGGGTGATGGCTAAATTTCGCAACCAAAGTATACGCGTTTTAATTGCCACCGATGTAGCCGCCCGTGGGATTGATGTAACAAATTTATCGATGGTCGTTAATTTTGATTTGCCTCTCTCCGCCGATATTTACACTCATCGCATTGGCCGTACAGGGCGTGCTGGTAAAGCAGGTCTTGCTTTTACCTTTATTACTCCACGTGAAGAATCAAAACTCACAGCGATTCAAAACCATACCAAAGCGGCATTACAGTTTTATACAATGGATGGTGTGGAAAATATAAAGCGTATCCACTTTGAGCAAGCTAAAATGGCTACCTTGTTTATCTCAGGAGGACGTAAAGAAAAAATAAGGCCGGGGGATATTTTGGGTGCTCTTACGGGAGAAGCCGGCGGGCTTGATGGAAAGGATATTGGAAAAATAGAAATTCACGATCGCTTTGCGTATGTGGCGGTATCTAAAAAAGTAGCAAAACAGGCCTTAAAAAGCCTGCAAAGCGGGCGCATTAAGGGTAAGCGTGTGCGGGTAGAAACGGTTGAATAGTCTTTGTATTCTCGTTACCAGATAAAATCTGGATAATTGTTTCCATCGACTTTTTAGACCCCATCAGGGCTTGATGACTAATTAAAGGGAACGGCAAAGTTTTAATTTGAATGTTTTCGGTCCAGTTAAGGCTTGCACTTTTTTGAGTGGCTACCAAATCGTTGTGGGCATGAATGGAATAAACCTGTGTACGCGTAACAGGAGAGCTCCATAAATCGATCAATAATTTATTAGATGGTAAAATCTGCCAAATCGACCTGGAAATAGCACCAATAAAGGGCGTAAGAAGCATGGCTGCCCATGTCCCTTTAAAAGGAGTTCCAAGGGCAATAAACTTTTTAGTATTTAAATGGCCCCCCAGTTTTTTGAGATAATAAAGCCCCGTAATACCTCCCAAGCTCAGCGCTAAAATATCGCATTCATCCGCATTTTCATTTTTCAAAACCTGATCTACGCCTTTTTTTATGCGTGCGGCAATTTTTCTGACGTCGGCAATATTAAGGGGAGGGAGATCGATAAGGTGAGCGCTAAATCCAGCGCGATTAAGCATCCACTTAAAAGGAAGGTTACTGATCTTAGGTGCCAAAAGACCATTGATGAGGATGACAGGGCGTTTTTGTTGAGTTTTTTTCATAGTTTTATGAGTTTTTATCATACCTCACATGCTGAAGGGGTCAACTCTTGAAACTTGAAATTATCATACAAGAGTCTTATTTTACTTTTCCAAAATTTAAGGTTAAACCTTTTTTATATGAATACTCAATGTCCCAAATGCAGTTCCAGTTACGTTTATGCCGAAGGTGAATTATGGATTTGTCCTGAATGTGCTCATGAATGGAGTTCAGAAAACAAGAATGAAACAACAGAGGCTGGCCTTGTAGTAAAAGATGCAAGTGGTAATGTTTTAAAAGATGGTGACTCGGTGACCGTTATAAAAAATCTGCCTGTAAAAGGCGCTTCTCAAGACATTAAAGTGGGCACCAAGGTTAAAAATATCCGTCTGGTAGAAAGTAGTAATGGCCACAATATTTCGTGTAAAATAGAAGGCTTTGGAGCTATGGCTTTAAAATCGGAGTTTGTGCGCAAAGCTTAATAACTCTCCCTGTAACATATGTTCTGACTATCTACGGTGCACACTTCTCTAAATTTTATCATTTTGGGGAGCTACCACCACTTTTTTGACGGCTCACCTGTGCCTCCAGCAACTGTAATATTTATAAATAGCTAATTTCCTTAAACTTTAAAATGTTATTTAGATGCAAGTTGTGGCGCATTTTTTGCTGAAAAATAAAATTAGCAAGCGGGCAAATGGGAAATTGTTAAAAATGGAGGAAAACATGATACGTTTTTTCATTCGCTTTTTGATGTTATTTATTTTTGTGGCATTCTCAGGGCCGGCGCAGGCAAGTCTCACCAATGTAAGTCATTTTTTTACCAGCAGTCTGGCAGAAAGTATTGCTTTTAAGGGGCATTACGCCTATGTGGCAGATGGGTATGCAGGAATCCGAGTTGTTGATATTGCCAACATCAACAACCCTATCGTTGTTGGAAATTTTTCGGTAGAAAATAACATTCATGATAGAACTCTTGATATCAAAATTAAGAATAACTATGCCTTTGTAGCGGATGGTCATGCTGGCCTTCAAATTATTGATATAACAAATCCAGCCAGCCCCACTCTGGCAGGGTCTTACCCGACCAATTATACCCTCAGTGTTGCGATCCAGGGCAATTATGCCTTTGTAGCGGAGCAATATAGCGGCCTTGAAATTATTGATATAACAAATCCAGCCAGCCCTACTCTGGTAGGGGGGTACGACACACCCGGACAGGCATACGGTGTTATCGTTGAGGGCCACTATGCCTTTGTAGCGGATGGTACTGCTGGCCTTCAAATTATTGATATAACAAATCCGTCTAGCCCTATTCTGGTAGGGTCTTACCAGAATTCCATAGAGAGAGCGAACATCGGATTCGCTCAGGATGTTGCTATCCAGGGCAATTATGCCTTTGTAGCGGATGGTACTGCTGGCCTTCAAATTATTGATATAACAAACCCAGCTAGCCCCACTCTGGTAGGGGGGTACGACACACCCGGAATGGCATACGGTGTTATCGTTGAGGGCCACTATGTCTTTGTAGCGGATGGTACTGCTGGCCTTCAAATTATTGATATAACAAATCCGTCTAGCCCCACTCTGGCAAGGGGATACAACACGCTTGGATACGCAAAATATGCTGCTGTTAATAGTACGTACCTTTATCTTGTTTCTGATACCGACATTTCAATTTTAAGTTTATCCAGTTTTGCAAACCCAGATAATAATCCTCTTATAACTCAGTTTCGAACGTCGGGGAATGTACGTGATGTTGCTCTGAGCGGCCACTATGCCTTTACGGTGGACTATATAGGCGATTTTAAAATTATTGATATAACAAATCCGTCTAGCCCCACTCTGGTCGGGTCTTACCCGACCAATTATACCCTCAGTGTTGCGATCCAGGGCAATTATGCCTTTGTAGCGGAGCAATATAGCGGCCTTGAAATTATTGATATAACAAATCCAGCCAGCCCTACTCTGGTAGGGGGGTACGACACACCCGGACAGGCATACGGTGTTATCGTTGAGGGCCACTATGCCTTTGTAGCGGATGGTACTGCTGGCCTTCAAATTATTGATATAACAAATCCGTCTAGCCCCACTCTGGTCGGGTCTTACCCGACCCATTTTGCCGTTAGTGTTGCTATCCAGAGCAATTATGCCTTTGTAGCGGATGGTAGTGCTGGCCTTGAAATTATTGATATAACAAATCCAGCCAGCCCCACTCTGGCAGGGTCTTACCCGACCCATTTTGCCGTTAGTGTTGCTATCCAGAGCAATTATGCCTTTGTAGCGGATGGTAGTGCCGGCCTTCTAATTATTGATATAACAAACCCAGCCAGCCCTACTCTGGCAGGGTCTTACAACTCGGTTGGATATTTAAAAGACGTTGCTATACTTGGTAATTATGCTTTTTTGGCAGAATACAATAATAATATTGAAGTTCTCAATATTTCTAATCCTGCAGCGCCAATTTTAGACTCCCAAACACAAGGCTCTGTTAGAGGTATGGAACATTCTTCAGCTCTTGCTGTTCAAGATAATCAAGTTTACGTTGGCGATTATGGCTTATTTATACTCAATTTTGAACCGGAAACAGGCCCACCTGCTGGTGAAACGCCTGCTGGTGAAACACCTGCTGCTGCATCGCCTGCTGGTGAAACGCCTGCTGCTGCATCGCCTGTTGGTGAAACACCTGCTGCTGCATCGCCTGTTGGTGAAACACCTGCTGCTGCATCGCCTGCTGGTGAAACACCTGCTGCTGCATCGCCTGCTGGTGCTGGTGGAGGAGGTGGTGGTGGATGCCAGTTACAAAAAACCACGGCTCATTTGACATCTCTTTATGAGCTTGGGCTATTCAGTATATTTTTTCTAGCCCTCATTTTTTTGCGGGTGTTCCAACGGGGGTCGAGTGGCAACGGCATACACCGTCATCATCATTAGCGTCAGAATAGCAATTTCATAGCATCTGAATTGTCCGATGACTCTTGTGTTAAATATCTAATTTTAAAAGACATTTTTATTAAAAGCACGGGTGTAATCTTTTCTTAAATTCGCGCTCCCCGATAACAGTTTGTTGCCAATTTGTATGATAACTCAGTGTTTTAAGAGCATTTTTTGCTCTATTTTGGCCGATAATAAAAGTGGGGTTTGGATTATTTGTTTATGGGGAAAGTACGTCAAAATTATCACGATAAAGCGGCTTTTTTATCGGCCCAAAATGAGGGGGCATTTCAAAAACACCCCAAAAAAGCACCCAAGGTTTTGGGGCGTCCTGAAAATAAAGGGGCATATTTTACAAACGAGACGCTTCCTTCATTAACACCCCCACCTTCAAAGTTTTCTTTGCCTCTCCATCTTAAGCCACAGCTTCATATGTCGGCTCAAGAGCAGGTAACCCTTACACCAGAAGGAGTTGCATTTTTAGATACTATAAAAAATATGCAGGATTTGTTGGCCGTTTTAAAAGGATATCCCGCCCAAGCTTCTACACTTTCTAAGCCATCAATACCTTCTTTAGCTCCTGTTTATTTTGGAATGCGCTCAACAACAAACAATGAGTCGTATGTTGATCAAATCTATCAGGCAATTTTGTCTGGAGATATGGAACAAGTTCAGAGCATTTATGAAGAGCTTGCAAAAACCGTTGTGGATACCTGGCTTTGTTTATCCAATCCTTCCGATCAGATGCACAGTTATCCTGACATGGTACAAGTGCTTGGATTAAAAATTACGGAGATGCCAAATATAATAAGTGATTTGCCTCAAAAGCTGAGCGATTTGCAAGAGTCCGGTTGTGTTGCGGCAAAACAAAGCAGTGCTGTATGGCGTAATGTGTTGATACTCTTGCTCAACGGTGAGATAGACAATGCCTTAGAGCAATGCAAAGCGGTACAGAAATATTATGATGCTCTTCAAACGCAGCTTGCCAAGGGCACAAGACTAAAAGAGCTTGAGCAAGCAATTAAGCCGTTGGAAGCAAGAGCTGCCCCTTTGCGCGATACTGTGAGCGTCTATAGGCAAGAGCTACAGGAGCTTTTTGCTCATCCACCCTATGCACAAGCCGACGCCGATGTTTTAGGAGACAAAATAACGGTTGTAGAGTCTGATCTTAAACCTATTGAACAACAACTTTTGCCCCTGCTTAAAGAAACCGAAGAAATCCGCTGGGAGCAGGCGGTAGCAAGCCGCAGCCAGGCAAAAATGGGTGAGCGAGTATCTGTATATCTTTTACATCCCGAACTAACGCCCAACGATACCAAATTGCGGGTTTATCTGGAAAAAATAAGAGAAGAAGAAAGAAAACTGCAGGTTCCTCTTGGAGCTTTGAGAACGCGCTTAAGCGAAATAGAAAGCATGCTTGCCGTACTAGACAAGCAAATTGGTGTGGCCCGCGCT